>NZ_JBFTKI010000004.1:0-263195 GCF_056395875.1 Arthrobacter sp. 05T45
GTCGAGTCCAAGCTGGCCGTGCTGGAGAAGTACAACCTCAAGGTCTGGGCCATCTCCAACCACCTCAAGGGCCAGGCGGTGTGCGATGACCCGATCGACTTCCGGCACGAGGCGATCGTCGGGGCCAGGGTCTGGGGCGACGGCGAGCCCGAAGGCGTCCGCCAACGCGCGGCCGAGGAAATGAAACACACCGCCCGGCTCGCCAAGGCCCTCGGCGTCGACACCGTGGTCGGGTTCACCGGGTCCTCGATCTGGCAGTACGTCGCGATGTTCCCGCCCGTGCCGGAGAAGGTCATCGAGGCCGGCTACCAGGACTTCGCCGACCGCTGGAACCCCATCCTGGACGTCTTCGACCAGTGCGGTGTCCGCTTCGCGCACGAGGTCCACCCCTCCGAGATCGCCTACGACTACTGGACCACCGTCCGCACCCTCGAGGCGATCGGGCACCGGGAGGCCTTCGGCCTGAACTGGGACCCGTCGCACTTCATGTGGCAGGGCATCGACCCCGTCTCCTTCATCTGGGACTTCAAGGACAGGATCTACCACGTGGACTGCAAGGACACGAAGCTGCGCCCCACCGGCCGGAACACCGTGTTGGGCTCGCACCTGCCCTGGGGCGACCCGCGCCGCGGCTGGGACTTCGTCTCTGCCGGCCGCGGCGACGTGCCCTGGGAATCCTCATTCCGCGCACTGGCAGCCATCGGCTACGACGGCCCCCTCTCGATCGAATGGGAAGACGCCGGCATGGACCGGCTCCACGGCGCCCCCGAAGCCCTCGCCAACCTCAAGAAGTTTGACTTCCCCGCGTCCCAGACCAGCTTTGACGCCGCTTTCGGCAGCTAAGACAGGAACCAGATCGTGATATCCGATATGCCCATTGTTCAGACAGCCGAAGGAAGGGTCCGCGGACGTTGGCGCGCGGGTTCTGCGGCTTTCCTTAATATTCCATATGCTCAGCCGCCAGTGAACGACTTGCGCTTTGAGGCACCTGTGCCTCCGACGGCTTGGGGTGGAGTACGTGACGCATTGGAGTACGGACCAACACCTCAGCGGCGCGGGCTGGGCCCGGTGACAACAATTCCTGAACCATCGATCCTTGGCCCAGACATCCTCAACCTCAATGTATTCGCGCCAGGTCCTTTTGAGGTGGCCGGCCCGGGGTCAGGACTTCCCGTCCTGGTATGGATTCACGGAGGCGGCTTCATCGCGGGCAGCCCCGCTAGTCCTTGGTACGACGGCGCAGCCTTCAACCGCAGTGGAGTCATAGTCGTGACTATCTCCTACCGGCTGGGTTTCGAAGGTTTTGGCTGGTTGCCGGATGCACCACTCAACCGGGGCATGCTTGACTGCATCGCGGCGCTGCAATGGGTGCAAAGCAACATCACGGCATTCGGGGGAGACCCGCGCCGCGTCACCGTTGGAGGTCAATCCGCAGGCGGTGGAGCAGTACTGGCACTCATGAAAAGACATGATGCCGTGGGGCTGTTCTCACAGGCGCTAATCATGTCGGGCTCGTCTATGTCAGTGAGTCCGGAATCGGCAATGGAAACAACTGACCGGGTTGCTGAGAGGCTGGGTATTGGGGTGTCAAAACGCGGGTTCGCTTCGGTTTCTGAAGAGGCACTGCTCGATGCCCAGCTAAGTCCACTACCCGCCGGGGACGGAACCCCTGTGGAGCGAGCCATGGCGGTAGCAAGTTTCATCGCGAATTCACGTGAGTACGGACCCGTTGAAGAGGGGCTGGACAAATCGGTCCCTAACGACGTTCCCACGCTGATTGGCGCTACTCGGGACGAATTTTCCGGCTTTATCAGAGGCGTGGCCGCGGATGTGAACCTTATGAAGCCCCAGACAGCGCTTGACAAGCTTGGAGCCAAACCAGCCATCACCGACGCGTACTTGGAAGCATCAAATGCACCGTCTGTCTCCTGGTTGGCAGAAGCATATTTGAACGACTCACTGTTTCGTCACGTCATACCGCGGATGGCGGCACAATCCAAGTCACCGGTCTGGGCATACCAATTTCAGTGGGAAGCACCTACAGGATTCGCCGGACATTGCATCGACCTGCCGTTCGCCTTCAACAGATTGGAATCCATTGGAGTTCGAGAGGTACTTGGGAACGAGCCTCCCGCGGAGCTTGCCGCATGTATGCACTCCTGCATTGCCACGTTTTGTGCGACGGGCAACCCCGGGTGGAACCCCATCACAGGGACCGGCCCAGTCATGATCTTTGACCGCGAATCCGGGGTCACGCTCGAAGACCCGTATGAAACGGCCCGCGTCTTCATTTGACCGAGTAGAGGCCACGGTAAGACCCACTTCAGCCCGGCTGATTGCGCCTAGTCACCAAGAACCTGACAGTGGGCCCGCACATCGGTCACCGTGTGGAGTCATTAGGCTGGCCTCCAAAAATCCGTCACCGGACCAATCACGATCTTTGACCGAACATCCGGCGTTACCACCGTAAACCCTTATACAACAGCCCGCGTTTTCATCTGAGACCATCCGCCCGGAGCCCATCCTGCGCGATGGGTTGGACGGACATGGCCGCGGAATTCTAAATCGTCCGGAAGTCCGGCAACAACGAAGGGATTATTCTATGGAAAACCCAACCGCCCACATGCCAGGAGGGAAGGTCTTGGCAGCACGCGCAGGGGGACTGGAAGGTCAGCGCCGCGCGGACCTCGGAGACGGAACCTACCTCAATCCGGTCTTCGCGGGAGACCACCCGGACCCCGCAATCCTGCGCGATGGGGATGACTACTATGTGACCTTCTCATCCTTCGAATCCACCCCAGGGCTCATCATCTGGCACTCGCGGGACCTGCTGAACTGGCAACCCCTTGGGTCGGCCCTGCCTACGCCGATTGGCAACGTCTTCGCGGTTGACATGTGCAAGGTCGGTGACAGGTTCTTCATCTACATACCGATCATTCCCACCGCCGTATCGCCGGATCCCACTGCCCCTGTGCTGATCTACGTAATCCATGCCGAGAACATGGCAGGACCATGGAGCGAGCCCGTCAGCTTGGGCATCGAAGGGCATATCGATCCGGGGCACGTTATCGGAGAGGACGGCAACCGCTACCTGTTCCTCAGCGGCGTCAGCCGCGTACGGCTCACTGCCGACGGACTAGCCACAAACGGACCGGTGGAGCACGTCTACGACGGCTGGCGCTACCCCGACGAGTGGGTCACGGAGGCCTACGCGCTGGAAGGGCCCAAGTTGACCCGTCGTGGGGAATGGTTCTACCTTACGACGGCGGTGGGCGGCACCTCGGGTCCACCCACCGGGCACATGGTCACAGTCGCCCGCTCCCGCTCCGTGAACGGGCCGTGGGAGGATTGCCCCCGCAACCCCATCATCAGGACCTGGGACGCGGATGAGCCATGGTGGAGCAAGGGCCATGCCACCTTGTTCGAGGGTCCGAACGGTCAATGGTGGAGCATTTATCATGGCTACGAAAACGGGTTTGCGACGCTGGGCCGGCAGACGCTGCTGGAACCCATTGAGTGGGAGGACGACGGGTGGCCCCGAGCAGCCGGAGGAGACCTCTCGACCGCTCTGCCCGCGCCCCTCCCCCCCGCAGCCCTGGCAACCGATCGGACCCACGGCTCGCCGTTGTCCGACGATTTTTCCACAGAGCGTTTTGGTGTCCAGTGGTCGTTCCACGCCCCGGCCAAGGACGAGTATCTCCGTGTGTCCTTTGATGAGGGGCTGGTTCTGCAAGCGCGGGGAGCGAGCCCATCGGACAGCTCACCGCTGACCTGCATCGTGGGCGACCGGAGCTACGAGATCAGCGTGGAGATGGAACTTCGGGACGGCGCCCAAGGCGGGCTGTTGCTGTACTACAGCGACCGCCTCTTCTGCGGAATGGGCCACGACGGTACCCACATGACCAGCTTCCGGGCCGGAAGGGCTATCCCGTACTGGCGGGAACCAGCGCCGGCTTCTCAAACGGTGCACCTGCGCATAGTCAACGACAATCACATCGTCACCCAGTACTACAGCACCGACGGGACCGAGTGGACCAGACATGGGCTGCGTTTCAACGTTGCCGGCTACAACACCAACACCGCCGACGAGCTCCTCAGCCTGCGCCCAGCGCTGTTCGCAACCGGCGCGGGAGCGGTGAGGTTCAGGAACTTCACCTACCGTGCCTTTTAGGCTGAGCTATATTAGGGCGAGTAGCGCTGGCAGGTCGACCGAACCAGGCGGCGGTCAGGACAATAAGTGCGGCGCACGTCCGTAGCAACGATATTGCGCTCCAATCCAAACGCGGTGTCGCCCGGCGCCGGTAGCTACGTCGTAGAGCCTATCCATCGTTCCCTTTTAGGCTTCCTCGGCAGCGGGTAGGGATCTCTGCACGGCAACACGCCGTGATTGCTTCGGCACCCACGGAAGCTTTTGGGGCTTTTCCTAGTCCCACCCGAAGATCTCCTTGCTCGCCTCACTCACTGCTTTGATCCATTTTTTGTGTTTGCAAATCCGGCGGAAGGCATTTGTTCACTATGGCATTATTTTTTCGACCATTCATGAATGGGGTGGGTCCCGACATCACAGGTTCCCCTACTTGGTCCTCGCTGCTGTGGAAGAGTGTTCAAGCATGACGACAGAGTCCACGCTCCGCTTCGGAGCCCAAACGGATGAAGTGACGAGCCTGCTGCGGATCGTCAACATGGTCCGCACTGGTGAGGCGACCACCCGTCCGGAAATCGGCAAAGTGACTGGCCTTGGCCGCGGCGTGGTTTCCCAGCGTGTGGATCAGGCAATCAAGATGGGCCTCTTGGCCGACGGTGAATTCGGAGCCTCTTCCGGTGGCCGCCAACCTCGGAAGCTCCGATTTCGCGCTGAACAGGGACTTATTGTCGTTTGTGCTCTGGGAGCCCTGCACGTCAGGGTGGGCATTGCCGGGCTGGACGGCGACATCCTGGAGCACATGCACCGTAACTGGGACATTTCCCGTGGGCCAGGGGAAACCATTGACATCGTGATGTCGATGGTGGACGACCTGCTGGAGAAGGGGAACAAACAACCCGTGTGGAGCGTTGTGGTGGGGCTTCCCGGACCCGTGGACTTCTCCACCGGACGGCCTGTGGCACCGGCCATCATGCCAGGATGGAACGATTTCGACGTCCGCACACCCTTCGAGGAGCGATACGATGCACCCGTTTGGGTGGACAATGACGTGAATCTCCTGGCGCTGGGTGAAGGCGCCCGCCGCCGGGAGGTGCCTACGGACTTGATCTACTGCAAAATCGGGTTGGGTATGGGCGCCGGACTGTTGTCCGAGGGACGAATGCATCGCGGGGCAAACGGTGCTGCCGGCGACATCGGGCATGTCAGAGTCGCAGGCTCTGATGCCCAATGCCGCTGCGGGAAGATCGGCTGCCTGGAAGCGGTTGCCGGCGGATGGGCGTTGGTGCGCGACGCAGAGTCGGCGATCGGGCATGGAGCACAAGGCCCACTGGCCAGCAGGGCCGGAAAAGCGCCCTTGATACCTGAGGACATTACCTTGGCCGCGGCAGAAGGGGACCCGCTGGCAATCGCCCTCATCCGGAAATCGGCACAGGTGGCAGGAGAAGCCATATCGACCCTGGTGAATATGTTCAACCCCGGAGTCATCGTCATAGGCGGCGTGATGGCCTCTGCTGGGGAAGTCTTCCTTTCTGAAGTCCGGCAGAGAATCTACGAACTATCTCTTCCGCTGGCCACGCGCGACCTCATCGTCCTCCAGTCCGCCAATGACGAACGAGAACCTTTACGGGGCGGAGTCGAACTGGCCCGCGAGCAACTCTTCGACGTAACCTTCCCACGCTGGTTCGCCCACGGCCGGCCGTCCCCAGAAGGAGTAAAAGCCACAGCTTAGTCCTGCATCGATCAGCGCATCTCTTGTCTTCAATCACGGGCTGTGCAGCAGACTTTCCTGGCATGCGCCGTATCAACTCTGAGGGCGAGAATTTTACGGCTTTAGCGCAGTGAAGCGCTGGCTGCGTAGTTAGCAGATTAGACCGAAAGGTTGCAGCCGTGCGCAAATTAGGTGGTGGCATGAGAATCATCAATAGCGTCCACCGAAGGAACGCCGTGCGAAAACACGGGCAATCCGCCAGGCATTTCAGACCTTTGCTTGCATTGCCACATCGGCAGGTTCGATGCCAGTGGCCACAGGTTCGTCGGAAAGGCTTCCATTGGGCAGCATCAACGCTGCAACCAACCCTAGGACATAAACTCCCGCCAACGCGAGGAAGACCGGCGAGAAAACGTTGTGATATATGGTCGCGATCGCGGACTGCACGGCAAAATCGGCAGCGTGAACTGATGCTGGTGTAAGGGTACGGGCGTCAAGTCCGTCTGGAAGGAGCGCCGCGACGCCAAATCCGACGACGCCGCCGACGACGGCTGACCCGATGGTCGAGCCGATCTGGCCGCTAAGGCCCGCGATTGCGGTCGAAGCACCGAGTTCACTGCGAGGCGCAGCGCTTTGCACAATTGCGACCGCCAAGCTCATGAATGCCCCGGTGCCAAGTCCAACAAAAGCCATGATTGCCGCTGGCAACCACAGCGGTGCGCCCTCCGGGAGAACGGACATTGTCCCAAGTCCCAGCGCTCCCATGGCTGTGCCAACGATGGGAAAGGCGCGGTACCGACCTGTCCGGGACACGATCCACCCTGTCAGGAGGTTACTCACCAGCATTCCAAAAACGGTGGCGATGGGTACCAGACCTGAGAGCGTCGCGCTTACGCCGTACGCCATTTGAAAATAGGTGGGTAGGTAGGCTGTGGCGGAGATGAGGCCCGCCCCCATGACCGCCGACAGGCCTACCCCTGCAGCGAAGGTGCGATCGTGAAACATGTGCACAGGGATGATGGGCGTTCCCTGGCCACGCTCTACGACGACGAGCCCGCCCAGCGCAACGGCGCCCACTCCGATGGCGATCCAAGCTGATAGCTCTGCTGTGCTGAACCATGCTACGGCGACAACGACCGACACTAGGACGACCGTGAGCAGTAGAGCGCCGATCAGATCGAATGGCCGCCCCCCGACCGGTTGAATGTGGGGGACGGCGATCACTGCCAGGAGGAGTGCGGCGAGCCCCGCGGGGACGTTAATCCAGAACACCCACTGCCAGCCCCAGTGGTCCGTGATCAGGCCCCCCAGAAGCGGCCCGATGAGGATTGCGACGGGGAACGCGGAGCCAATGAGAGAAAGATATCGCGGGCGTTGTCGTGCGGTCGTGACTTCCGCAACAATCGTTTGAGACATGAGTTGCAGGCCAGCAGCGCTCATCCCTTGGAGGACTCGCGCACTTACGAGTTGCATCATGTCGTGTGCGAGGCCGCACGCAAATGAAGATACGACAAAGGCGGCAAGGGCAATGAGGAACACTCGTCGCGGTCCGGTTCGGTCACCCAGCCCGCCGAGGATGGGCACAAGCACCGTGCTGGCGAGCGTGTAGCCCACGACGACCCAGCTCATTCGCTCAAGGGCTCCTAGTTCACCGGCGACAGTAGCAAGCGATGTCGAAACGATGGTGTGGTCGAGTGCACCGAGGAATGATACAGCTAGCAGCGCCGCGATCAGCAGCCGTAGGCGGGTGGAAGAGAGGGGCGGTGTGCCGGGGCCCAGCGCGAGCGAACGGCCAGGTGATGGAGTGGAAGCGGACATGACGGGTCCTTTCGAGAGTTCAGAAAGGTCCTTGGGTTTCCAGCCCGGATCGTGCCACCGAACCACGGGAGGCGGCACAACCGCGCCGACAGAGGGTCGGCCAAGACGAATGTCAGGAATACTATGCGAAGAGAACGCTGGCGGGCAAGTCAGCGGGCCCGGAAATCCGCGGAATTATCCGCCTAGGGGGTACCTCAGACCCGTCGACCATTCCACGGGCCGTGCTGTTGCCCGGCGCGGCGCCGAACAGGCCCGGATCCCCGTAACGGCGCGGACTTCAGCGTCCAGGCAGCCGAAACCGGGGGATGCGTATCAACGGATCTAATCTGCAGATTCTGCAATAGGATCCTCCGCTTGTCATAATCGCTGCTATCGCAGCGATTTCGTAAAGCTGGCGGGTTTCAGCTGCAGCGTGAGCGGCCTGCCTGGCGGGGGAGAGGTTCAGGCCTGTGTGACCTGGCGGAGGTACTGCAGGGGTGGTGACGTCGACTTTCCATGGCTCTTGGTCGTTGGATGATTCCTCGGTCACCTCGGCGGCAGTCATCGCCGCTGACCGTGTTCCCTTCTGCGATGTCGCGCCCGGCCTGTTCCATCTCTGTCCTGATGTCCAGCTGCGACAGCCGAAGTGTGCCGCTGACGGTACCCCTTCGAGTCCTATGCGCTGTCCGCGCAAGCATTCGGGCGTTATGCGTCATGTTGGTTGGGCAGGACTCGGTCCCGGGTTCGTAGGTGACTCTTAGGAATTGAATACTGAGGTCATAAGACGGGATGAGGCGCCCATCGAGAAGGAGTTCAGGCCTCTCGTTTTCCCGCTGAAGCCCGGGTAGGCGCCAGGCTTCGGGCCGGGGAGTGATGAGGGTGGCAGCGGTATCAGGCAGGTGTAAAGGGGGTGCTCTGTCTGGTTGTGTCGGCGTTTCATCCATGTCGAAGCGGATGGTTCGGGCCGCCGCTTACGCGGCCTCCTTGTGGGACTTAGCGCGGGCCTCGATCTCCTTCACGGTGTGGTGGAACGCCTTCACGAGGACGCTCTTGCCGATGGTTCCGAGAACGACTTCCAGAAACCGTCCGCGCAGGTTCTTACCCTCACGGGTCACTACTGGCGGGTGTCGCGCTCGGGCGGGGCATCGGGTACCTACTCGTCCCGACTTAGGGGGTATGAGTCTGCTGATGGCACGGTTAGGCACTCGTCTCCGCTCTGGGGCTCCTCCAAAGCGATGACTTCAAGGGAAAGAGGAAGCTCCGCGCGTGGGAACAGGCCGCCGCCCGTTAGCGGGAAGGAAGCGCTGGCTTCCGCTTCATACAAATTGCAGGACACAAGTCCTCCTTCAATAGGTTGACCGGCGAGTACGCACGGAATTGCCGTTTACGTGGTTTCTGCCAGATCCCACGGCCTGCTTACAGTTCTCGTCTGGTACAGCGGAAGCTTCCACCCGACCGCACATAGCGTTGATTGCTAGCGCTGGTCCTGCAAGGAGTTCCACGGCCGGCCGAGGGGCGTCAATCTGGGGTGTGATCCACCAGCCGGGCGTGCTCCGGAAGTTCTAAGCCATGGACTCACTGGATTGAACGGTGGTCGGTTGAGGTTTCAGCGAAAGCCCGGCGCCGACGGGAAACAGGGGGTTTGCAGTGTCGGATCCTACGTCGGGATGGCTCGCTCTTACTTCTTCCATTGAGCTGGGCAGCTCGAACGGAAGTCGTCCCACCGGTTCGATGCGGCCGGTCAGAGCATCCAGAACTGCTTTATCGGAGGCACCGTATTCACCGACGATCGCTGCGCAGTGGTCTACGAGCGGTGTAAGAATCGCGGCACGTTCCAAATGAACGATGAGGATGACGGGTACTTTTGCGGCTAGTTCTGCGATGCGGGTGACCGTTTCGGCCGGGAAGTCGAGGCTGCCTTGATGGGCGCCGGCTTCGAGGAAGTAAGTTGAACGTGGCTCGTATGGCGTGTTGACCCTTACGAGGGCAACGTCGGCTTCTTCCGGTGCGCTTACCGCGACAAGTCCGGCGTCAGCTGCGGCGGTCACGCCGACACCGTCAAGGAACGTTCTCGTGCCTGGGAGCAGGGGCAGGGAAGCGTCATTGGCAAGTACTGTGACCGATCGGGCCTGCGCTTGATGCCCGGCGGCGATGGCATCTGCAGCGCCGACGGCCAGCGCCACGTTCTCTTCGTCGACATAGGGGTCATCAAAGAGCCCTAGCTGGAATTTGACGTCCAGGATGCGACGGGCCGATTCGTCGATGCGCGCTTCGGTCAGTCGTCCCGCTTTAACGAGTGACTGGAGCACCTCCACGGCAGTTTCCCCGCCGAACTGGTCGACTCCGGCATGGAGGGCGAGCTCGGCGCGCTCTGCGCGGTCGAGGTGTTCGACGCCCCACGCCTTTGCTGGCCAGGGCAGTCCGCCGACTTCGATATCGGTGAGGATCGCCCAGTCTGTGACCACGACTCCGTCGAATTTCAGTCGTTCGCGTAGGAGTGTGGTGATCATGGTGCGATTGAAGCCGAAGGCCACTTCTTCGACCGGGATGCCCTCCCATGTAAGGGCTATGGGCATCCCGTAGTAGGGCATGATGGAGCATACGCCTGACTCAATTGCTGCGACAAAGGGTTGGAGGTGGTCGTCGAATCTGCCGCCCGGGTAGACCTGCTCGCGGCCGTAGGGGAAGTGCGGGTCCTCGCCGTCTTTTTGGGGACCTCCGCCGGGGAAATGTTTGGCGATGGCGGCAACGCTGTGCGGGCCCAGTTTCTCTCCCTGCAATCCGCGCAGGAAGGCTTGAACGAATGCGCTGACCTGTTGCGGGTCCTGCCCGAACGTCTGCAGCTGACGTGACCACCGGGGGTCGGTTGCCAGATCGATCTGGGGATGGATTGCGGTGGATATACCGATTGCGCGGTACTCGCGCCGGACGATTTCTCCAAGGTGTTCGAACAGGCCCGGGTCGCCGATGGCGGCAAGGCCGAGGGTTTCGGGCCATTGTGACAGGTCTCCGGCCGCTTGTGCCATTCCCTCCGTTTGGGAGAACCCGTGGCGCGGATCACTGGAAATGGTCACCGGGATTCCGTGCGGGGTTTGCTCGGCCAGTTCCTGCAGCGCGTTGTGCCAGCGCGCAGTGTCGCGTGCCGACCTCAGGTGGGTCACATTGAAGTGATTCATGAACTTGCCGTGGACCAAATCACGGGCAGAGCCTGTTCCCACATGCCCTGGGTCGTCGTGATCCCCTGGCTCCCCGACATGAATCACCGTGTGGAACAGCAGCCCAATCTTCTCGTCAAGGCTCAATCGCCCCAGCAGGTCAGAGACGCGCTTTTCAACCGGAAGCCGCGGATCCTCATAGGGATCCATTACCCCGTTGCCGTTCAGGTCGCGGTACGGCGTTCCGTCGGGGGAAAGGAGGTTGGGGGTGCGCATAGGAAGTCCTGTCAGATCATGAATCGCCTATCTGCGATCTCCACATCAGCTTAGCAGGACTTATGTGCGCGAAGCACAAATGCCTAAGCTAGAAGAGCTTGCAACTCGGCGGCACGGGCCCCCGGGCTTCCAGCCGGAAGCCACCGCGCCAAGGCTTCGGGTTGCAGCACGCCATCGAGGGCAAGCCTGCCTGCACCTGAGAGCCCGTAGTCGTATGGCAGGGCAGAGGCACGCACCGTGAGCTGTTCGGTGGACAGCGGAGTCCCGCGCCGTTTGATCATGGCGGTGAACTCCTCAAGAATCTGCCCTCCTGTGCGAAGAATGCCCCCTCCGAGGACGACTTCGCCGGGGTTCACGAAGTTGACCAGGTCGGCGATGACGCCTCCCAGCGAGTTGGAGGCATCGCGAAGGACCTTCAGGACTGTTTCGTCACCGGCGCGCGCCCGCAGGCCAAGTTCCTCCAGCGTTGGAGTTATCGGGTTTTTAGATGAGCCCGGCGGCGCCACCGAATCTGCCGCGGCGACGCGTGCTAGGACGGCCCATCCTCCGGCAACGGCTTCCAGGCATCCGGTAAGGCCGCACCGGCACTGCGCGCCGGGGTCCTCCGTTACTCGGATGTGCCCGATTGCGCCCGCCCCTCCACGGTCACCGCGGAGCACGCGCCCGCCTGAAATGACACCCGCTCCTACATCCACTCCAACCTCCACGAAGAGCATGTCCCGCCGGGAACCACCGCCTGCGTTCCACTCGGCCAATGCCATGAGGTGCACGTGGTTATCGACCCACACGGGTGCGTCGATAATGCTTCGCAGCCACATTCGGGGATTGAACCCGTCCCACCCCGGCATTACTGACGGAGCTATGATCCGCCCGGTGCTGAATTCCACCGGTCCGGGCACTCCAATGGCCACCGCCCATGGCCGATGTGAAGAAGAGCGAATTCGACGGCGCATCAGGGACGCGAGGCGCTGCATGGTTTGCTCAGGTCCTTTTTCGAGTCGCCACGCCTCCTGCTCGGTACCCGTTATCGCCCCTGCCGCATCAACGGAGGCCACGGTCAGTTCGGTCGAACCGATTAATGCGGCCAGTACGGTACCAGCCCTCGGGTTTACCGAAAGCGTTTGGGGCTGTCGGCCCCCACCCGACGGAGCCAGTCCCGTTTCTTCAAGAAGGCCAACCTCCAGCAGTTGCGCCACGCGCTGCGTAACGGCCTTCCGGCCCAGTCCGCTGTCTGCCACCAGCTGCGGACGCGTTTTGGACGCACCGCGCCGGATCAGGTCCAGCAGCATGGCACTGTGGGAAACGTCCGGATCGGCAGGCCACAGTACGGCCGTGTCCTGACTCAAAGGGTTCTGCATGGATCCTCTGCTCTTGGAAGTCTTTTGGGGGAGGTGCGCGTAGGCAGCACAAGCGTATGTCAGGCATCAGTGGAGAGAGATATGCGTATCAGGAATACTAATGCGCGTTGAGAACAAAAGTGTCATCATGGAAAACAGGCCCTAGGGAGTGTTGCCATGAGGGCACGCAGGTTCCAGCGGTAGCCGATCCGGCGGTGTTCAGGCATCTGGGTCTTCTAGGGTGGCGACGCGGCATGTGATCATCTGCCGCACTGTTTCTGCTTGAAGTCCGACGATACCGATGCGTGGAGGCCGATGGTCGAAGAGTACGAGTGACCGACCTGCGTCTGCACGCACGCCGGATGGTTCCGTCGTCATCGCCGCAACAGCTGCCTCACCTGAGGAAACGCCCGATTTCGTCAAGGAACGGGGGTCTCGCAGCTACATCTACTCCCGTGGTTTAAGAGCCGATAATGAAGATTCCGTCAACCTGGCGAGGTTGCCGCAATGGCGGAACGATGTGTCGGCGGGGGAGAGCTTCATGAAGGTCTGGCTTGGCGCAGGTACTGGTAGACGGTCTCCCGGCTGATGCCGTAGTCGCGCGCGAGGACGGACTTGGGGACACCGCTGCCGGCGCGCTGGACCAGCTCGGCTGCCCGTTCCGGTGTGAGGGTCTTTTTCCGCCCTTTGTAGGCGCCGCGCTGCTGGGCCAGGGCGATGCCTTCCCGTTGGCGTTCCCTGATGAGTGAGCGTTCGAATTCAGCGAAGGCCCCCATCACGGAAAGCATGAGGTTCGCCATGGGGGAGTCCTCCCCGGTGAAGACCAGGCTCTCTTTGACGAACTCCACCCGCACCCCTTTGCGGGTCAGGCCCTGGACCAGGGCACGTAAGTCATCGAGGTTCCGGGCGAGACGGTCCATGCTGTGCACAACCACGATGTCCCCATCGCGGGCGAACCGCAACAGTTCCGTGAGTTGTGGCCGGACTGTGTCCCTGCCGGAGGCCTTGTCCGTGAAAACCCGGTCCAGAACCTGGCCTTCGAGCTGGCGTTTCTCGTTCTGGTCCAGCGTGCTCACCCGCACGTACCCGATCCGCTGTCCCGTCACCGGCGCCTCCGACCCTCATCCTGTCAGGTTGAGTTCTAGGCCCGTTCCGGAAGGAAGTCAAGACAAACAAGCCCGACGTCAGTTTGGGGTGTGCTCCAACTGGACGGAACTCTTGACCAGTGGACTAGATTCTCCGGCACTTCCGGTGCCGGGGCAGAGAAGAATGCGTCTCTGACCCCGCCCACAAAGGCTGTAGGCCGGATTCCATCCCAGGACGGGACCCAATCTGTCGGCGATGTCGGTAAGGATCTGGATGTCTTCTTGGTCAAAGCTGAAGGGCAGCGCGAAGGCCACCTCGTCGACTTCCTGGAATCCTGAGTGTGCGTCGCTGCTCGGCGATTTCACCGCTGCTGCCGATGAGATCCGGGGCGAACAGCATGCCGTTTGGCCCCTGCGGGGCCCGGGTGCGGGGAGTGCGCTCATCGACGTACCGCTGGTACTTCTTCCGCTGACCCGGTGACGCCGAATCGGTTGGGATCACCACCAAGCCCTGCGAAACACGGGCCGATCCATGCGCTTGTGATGACGTTGCGGCGGCCTCACGGAAGGCACAGTCGCCGACTTCCTGCTGGCCGCCCCGTACCAAAGGCGGCCCCGAAGACCGGGGGAGCGCGGCTCGACGCGGTTGGAGAATTCCTCGACCACACGATACCGGCCGGAAAAGTCCCGTACCGTTCCCCGGCGATCAGACGCGCAAGCCGATCTGCGCAGGCGTAGCTGAAGTCCTCCAGCTCCGAGGAATCCGGGTACAGCTCGTGCTTCACCGTGTCGTAGTGCATCGGTTCTCCCACGCCTACGACAAACTTCCCCGCCGAACAAGAAGCACTTCCCAACGAAGGACACATCGTCGCAACGCTGGAATGGGCCGAACCCGAGACCGCTGCGGAGCAAGACCAATACGGACTTACCGAACCTGACAGAATAGGCTGGCCGACTAGGAATCGTCTCGATCTGTCCAACATCCCAGGGGGAGTCCAATGCAAGAATTGCGCGATGCCATCGCGAGAGGCCGGGTCATCTTCGTCGTTGGAACAGGGTTGTCCATATCGAGCACAGATAACGCCGACTGCGCGAGCTGGGTGGGCTTCATCGAGAGCACCCTGAAGCATATTGCAGCGCGGAGCATGGCTCAGCAAGGTTGGCACGACATGATCCAGCAGACGCTGAAATACGCCGTCAACAATAATGATACGGACGCCTTGATCTCGGTGGCGGGGATGGTTCAGACCAAGGTTTCCGAATCTGGGGAAACAGCAGTCAGCAATTGGCTTCAGGGCACTATCGGTGCCCTGACTCCAACGGATTCTTCATGGGCGGAGGCTCTGGACAAGGTCGGGTGCCCAATTCTCACCACCAACTACGATTCTCTGATCGAGCAGGCCACTGGACGGCAGTCGACAACATGGCAAAGCAGCTCGGAAATGCAGAAGATCCTAGTCAACAACTCGACCAAGGTCGGACATCTTCACGGCTTCTGGGAAGAACCGGCGTCAGTCGTTCTCAGTCAGGGTGATTACACTCGCCTGCTGAACAGCGGTAGCGCCCAGGAACTGCAGAAGGCCGCCTCCGTACTCAAATCCATTGTCTACGTTGGAGTGGGGGCTGGCTTAACAGACCCCAACTTCTCCCGTCTCATTGACTGGCACCGGAGCTCCTTTGGTACGTCAGGGCATCGACACTATCGACTCTGCCGAGCCTCCGAAGTCGATGCGCTAATGGTGGGGCACAGGTCAGACCACATCCATCCTGTCGCCTACGGCAGCGACTTTTCAGATCTGCCGGCATTTCTCCAGTCTTTGGTCCCGAACTCGGACAATCAAGCCGTCATCTCACCTTCCGGGCAGGTGCTCGACCCGACCCAACTTGCAATCGAGGCTCTTGCCGATCAGGTCAGGATGCAGTCGATCATGTGTGAAAATGCCACGGATCGTGATTCCAGACGGGTTGAGGACTTACTCGTCCCTCCTGTGCTCTTCCCTGTTTCCAGCGATCGCATTCAAGCCGCTGAACACATCGCTGACACCAAAAAGATCAAAAGGTCAGATCCCTACGAAATAAGTCGGCTCAACGGAGTGACTGTCATTGTCGGGGAAGAGAACACAGGACTCACAACGGCCCTACAGTGGTTACTCGACCAAGCCGCGAGCAGTTCCGGCACGCCACCCGTTCTTGTGGATTTCAACAAGTTCACCAAGGGTGGCCAACCTCTGGTCGTTCAACTGCGGGCGGAGGCCCGGGCCTTGAATCTCCTACCGTCTGGCGCAGAGATCACTGCTGACGTCGTAGTGGGAATCGACAACGTGACCCCTTACGCTGGGCGCTTATGCGAGCAGATGATCCAAGATTTGATCAAGATCAACCCCCGTCAGGTTTTCGTCGGCTGCCGCCTTGAGAACGAAGCGGAGCTCGTCGAAAGACTTGTCGCTGCCGGCCTTGCCCCTGAGGTGCGCTATATAGGACGCTTTGGCCGGCAAGACGTCATCAAGCTTGTCAGCCTAGCGTCTGCAAGCCGGCCCGAATCAGTTGCCCAGCGAGTGCTGTCCGTTCTGTCCCAGCAGAACCTTCCTCGAACGCCGTTCATTGTGGCATTGCTGGCATCGATCCTCCTCGCAGGAAACTCCATTTCAGCGAACAGTTCGCATACGTCGCTGCTTGACCAATATCTGAGCCAGCTTTTGGGGCGGGGCAACGTCGACGAGGATGCCCGGTGGTCAGTTGATGCTGGTCTGCGAGAAGCCGTGTTGGCGGACCTGGCAATGCTATTCGTGGAGGAGCGCGTTGGTTCGCTTCCCGGGTCAGCCGTGATCGCCCGCATCGAAACCTATTTCGAGAAACGGGATATCTCAGAGTCCGCCGTCGAATTGCTCGAGTATTTTCGAGCACAACGAGTCGTGCGAAGCAGCAGAAATCTCGTTCGATTTAGCCACCACAGCTACCTCTATCTTTTCGCGGCAAAGGCTGCAGCCGAGAATACTTCGTTCCGAGAAGTGATACTGGGCGATCCCACACTCTTCGCCCCTATCATTCGTCACTACGCTTCCCTAAAACGCCAGGACGCAGAGCTGCTCGCCCGTCTGGAAAAGTATCTCAACGAATCGCAACATCTTGCGGCTGATCGAGTGACTCTTCGACAAGTTGAAGTCGTGGACGCGCCGTCTGACCTCACAATAGATATCGAGTTCACTGGAAGTAGCCAGCCAGATGGTTCTCAGAAGCTTGTTGAACCTGACCATCATCCAGAGGACGGCTTGCTCCCGTACGAAGAGCCTGAGGCTTTCCCGCTGTCCATCCCTGAGGATTTGCCGGCGGCGTTTAGGTACTCAATCGTGCTCGATGTCGTTTCAACTGCCCTGCGAGACTGCGATCAAGTGCCCGATCCCGAATTGAAAGCGCAGTTGCTGCGGAAAGTACTGGCTGGCTGGGGACGATACCTTGGGCTCGTCACGTCAGATCCAATTCTGAAGGAAGCCTTCAAACACGTCGCCGAGATCACGGCCCAGGCAGTGGGGATCCCGGATGCCAAGCGAGAGGAATTCATCGATCGCACAGTCGATATTTTCCCGTCCCTAATGACCATGTCTGGAATTTCAGCTTCACTTTCGTCGCGGAAGCTTCTCAAGGCTCTTGACAAGGCGATAGATGACCGACATTTCATTGAGGAAGCAGAAAGCGCCATTGCGGCCGCATTCATGCTAACCGACATACAAGAGTCGGGCTGGGCGAGCAAACTCAGCGGAGTGACTGCCGAGCATAACAGGCTTGAAATCATCGCGACATTTTTCAGGAGTTTCTGCACATACTTGTACTTCTCAGCCTCGATCAACAGGGAGGATGAAGCTGCTCTACTGCATTACATCTCCGAGCTGTCCGTTGCTGGATATAAGTTTTCAGACCCCAGGCTCAAGAACCAAAACATAACTCGGATCGAGCAATCGCTCAAGACTCAGAAGCTCCAACAGCTCAAGATCAATTCGGCGCGAGCAGGGAACGTGGATTCCGCGGACGCTTCACCTTCGGGAACGCCCTTGGAGTTAGAGAGCTGAGCAGATATATAGTCCTCGAACTGCGCAGCGGGCCGGCTCGGCGGATGCGTAGTCTGGAGCGGCCGGAGGAGAGCAGTTGCGTGATTCACCAAATGGGTACGCAGAGTACTACCGGCGCCTCTGCGTATTGAATCCGGGCGGATTCGCTCAAGGGCGACGCAAGTTCCGGGATTCCCGACCTAACTCGCGGCAGGACTACGTCGGGTCAAGGGCTATGGTCGTTCGCAGTGCGGGAGTATGCGCCTCGTCCTTGCACGGGTGAGTAATTTTTCACCCTAAGGGGTTTGGCTCTGCTGAAAAATTATGCTTTTCATTTACCGCACGCTCGGGATGCCGGTTGTCCCATCCTTGCCTTATGTCGAGGACATTTTCATCACCGAGGTCTTCCCCGGCGCCAAACAACGTGAATACGTGTCGATTCACTCGTACGTTACACGTGCGGCTGACCCCATCGATGTCACGGGCTTTCCCCGTGGCGAGCGTGACGCCGTCCTTTGGTAGACAGATAGAGATCGTCTTTCCCCAAGGACCCCACTCCAAGTCGACCTCGACGGTCGTGTCTACTTCGGTTGGTTTGGGTTTGATCTTGATCCAAACCATTCCGGCGTAGTCGGCCGGCCAGCGACCAAAGTGATTTTTTCCCGCCCATTCTTCCGAGTCTCCGCTCCACGGATCCCAACGACTGCGCCATAGTGACTTGATCGACATAGCTATCCATCCTCCCCCTTCATACAGCCTGTCTAAGTGATCGGCATGTTTCAAGGGCGGGAGGTTGGCGTGCTCGTACCTTGATAGCTGTGAGCGGGAGATGACAGGGGAGGCTGAGCCAGCCTGACGGGCCGCCCGCGCCCATTGTTCCTGAGTTTCCTCGTAAGTCCTTAGACCCACTCGTCCGCGGAATTTCCTCAGTGCGAATGCGAGCTCATGCGCGTCCACTGCGACAGGGCCAGGGCGTTTCCCATGCATGCTTTCCCTCTTCCGTCCCAGGTGTCTCAAAAACGTCCCTCAGCCTCTAACTTGCCGAGTCGCCGGTGACGATATTCCTATCACCGATTAGGCGGATCGGGATAAGAGAGAGGGCAGATTCGATGATTAGGACGAAGATACGTAACACTGCAGCCGCGCTGGCGCTGGCCGCAGCCGTTTCTACAGGAGGAGCAATTCTTGCTCCTCATCCCGCGGATGCGGCCGTAGGGTACTGCGGTGGCGGACGCTGCACGATTTACCTCAGCAAGGCAGAAACCCGCGAGTTTGGCAACGGTCGCATTCCGGCGCCTCCGGCATCGGCGCCGGTTCAGATCCGAACCGCCTACTACGCGCTGGCTTACGGACATCGCTGGTTCGCGCAGCAGTATGCGAACAGGGGTTGGTGCTCCGGGTTCCGGCTGTCCATTTATCCCTGGGAATCGCAGGGGTACTTCGGTTACGCCTGCTAAATGAAAAAGGTGCGGGCCGCATATTCGGCCCGCACCTTTCTCACAGCGGTGAGAACACCCCCGTATCTTGGCCGCACAACGGCTTCATATTTTCAGCTACTCATCCGGAACCGAAATTAAGGCGGCTACAAAGATGACTACCAACCTCAGTCAGGAATGGGAGACCATCATACTGAACGACGACGAGTCGGCAAGGCTCGCCGATGCAGCACAGCAGGTCACCAGCTGTCCACGTGTGGACCCTGCCAGCTTCCGGGAGGAGGCCAAAGACGGTTGGGCTGCACTTAGTTATTGCACCAGGACCAAGATCGAGCGGTTCGCCCGAGGAATGTCTCCTCGTCCTGAGGTTTATATCACCAATCTTCCTGTCGATCCTGATCTGCCTCCCACGCCGCTCGGCGGCCAAACGACGGATGTGGTGACTAACCCTTTGGGTGAGTTCCTCATGGTGACGTTCTCACTCGCTCTTGGGTTTCCCATCTCCTTTCGAGACCAGCGGTCCGGGAGCCTTATGCACGACGTGTATCCGACCAGGAAGAACGCGAAACAGGTATCAAGCCAAAGCTCCTCAGTGTCCCTCGGGTTCCACACCGAGATGTTTTTCCATCCCACACCGCCCGACTTTTTGATCCTGCATTGTCTACGTGCAGATCCTGCCGGCAAGGCGGCGACCAGTATTGCATCCTTGGATGACATCAAGAGTCGACTCACAACGTGGGAAATCGACGCTCTGACGGCTCCGATGTTTGCCATGGATCTAGCCCGACTGCATGGCACCTACAAACATGAAGGCCGGCCTATTCGGCACGATGATCCGCGACCGGTCATCCCAGTGATCGATGAACACGGTGTCGGCGTCCAGCTCCGATTTGAACCGGAACTCACCACCGCCCTAGGACAGGAGGCCCTGCAGGCTATGGAAGCTGCGGACAAGGCGGCGGAGGCTGTTGCGGTTTCAGGCAAGCTTGAAGCGGGTGGGATGCTGCTTATCGACAACCGAAAGGCGGTTCACTCTCGCTCGCCATTTATGGCGAACTTTGATGGTCGTGATCGTTGGTTACGCCGCATGATGGTCGGCGCTCATTCGCCTGGCTTTTCATTGGGCACGGTTTCTGCAAAGGGATTTCATGATCGCCCTGACCTTGAACTGGCCAGGGCATGGGGACGCGCGGGGGCGTCAATGCAAATCGTCCCCTATCAGTCAGTGGATCGTATAGCTCAGCCCGCTGTCCATATGGATACAGAACTCAACCAGACGGGGGAGGGGACCGATGAGCCCGGCATGGCTGACTAATGTTGAATTCGACTCAACCTCCCTAGAGCTTCTAACAAGGGACATGGATGTCGTGCTAGGAAAGTGCGGCATCGTCAGGGTCACCAACTTTCCGGCTTCGGCCGTCCAACTCATCCACCTTTTGAAGAACTTGGGTACGCCGCTGAGCTACTACGGAGGGGACACTGGCACGCACCCGGATCATGACGCGATCTGGCGGGTCAGTTACGATCGCGCGGGAGCGGGGCGTGGAGAAGCGCACGCTATCGATGGGCCGCTGGCCTTGCATTCCTCGCAGTCACTTCTGGAGCCTAGACCGCGGTACTTTTGCATGCTGATGGCTAATCCAGGTTGGCAGGACCAGCAAGGAGGAATGAACGGAAGGTCACTGCTCGTGCCTTGGGCGGATGCCTTACGGAGCCTATCTGAGGCTCATCCCACAGACTTCGCAGGGATGCTTAAAGCGCTCCTATCGGGTATCTCATACCCTGACGGCATCACGCGCTCAGTTGTATACCCGATAGAACGCAAACAACACGAGTACGACTACGGCGTCCGGCTCAAAAGCGACTTGCTGAAGCACCTGGAGGAAAATTCGCCAGATGAGCAGATAACGAAAGTGGTTGCGGCCTTGGCCGAGGCTGCTCAGCGGACTGCCCGCGGCGTCCAACTCGGGGCGGGGGACCTTGTCGTCGTCGACAACAACCGCTGGGGTCACGGCCGTGAAAGTGTTATCGGTCAACTGCCCATTGAAGGTGGTGGCTGGAATATTAACCCTCGCGAACTCTGGAGCCTCACGCTCGCCTAGATCGAAAAGCCTTCCCTGAGTCGTCTTCGGACGTCGGCACATCGAGTCGAAACTTCGGTCGAAGGCATTGTTGACCGAAGCTTCGCCCTGCGAAAGTGAGGGCGGCGCCAGCAGTAGGACGACGGGGAATCTTGATCACGCGACTCAGCCATGGCCCCATGCGTTTACCCTTGCGAGGGCAAGTGCCGTGGAATGACCGCGAAGGTCACAGCAGCAAAAGAACGGTGCCCCCCCCGTTGGCTACTGCGGACTTCATATTCGGCCAGCCGGGAAAGGCGGCTCAGTGGCGCGAGGGCAGCCACAGTGGCTATCATTGAGTAGGTGAGTATTTGTCCTTACATACTGACAACCTTACATAACGTCGATTATCGGCGGTTCATAATCAGCCGGGAGGGCTGATCCTGGGGCGAAATTCATTGTCCGCCAGTTCCCCAACCTAGTGGCCGCCTGAGCGCCGGAAACAGCTTTGGTGGTGAAGGCGGCTACGCGATCTGGACGCCTCTGGAGGGCTGGCTGCTGGAAATTGACTCTGTTACTCTCAGACTCTGTAGATGTCGGAGCGATGCCGATACCCGTGAATACGTCTAGCTAGAGCTAGGACGTCAGTGCTTTCACTGCTGGCATTAACAGTGACGACTGTCCGATGAAAGTCGGCCATGCAACGGAGCGCACGCAGCGTTGCGGACGCTCTCCGCCACTACGCGGCGGGGATCCGGGGGATCATCCGCCCGGCCGCGCGTCCGATGCGCCGCAGGTGTTCAACGCCGAGGCCGTCTCTGGCGCGAATGGCAAGTCCATCTAGAACTGCGCTAAGGGCGTCTGCCAGCGCCGGAAGATCTAAGTCGGCGGGAAGCTGTCCGGCCTCGACGCCGGAGCGAAGCCCGCAGTATGTGTTCGCCTGCCGAGGCCCGCACTTCGTCGAGAACGCGAGCCACAGCCATGGAGTCAGGCGCCATGCTTATGGAGGAGAGCGTGACCAGGCAGCCCTGTCGCCCATCGTGTGCCGACATGATTCGGCTGAGGCATCAAAGAGTGCTGGGAAGGCACGGTGCGCATCGGACTCCGCGTGGAGACTCGCCCACACCGGGTCTCAGTAGTTTCGCTCGTAGCGGTCAACAGCGGCGAAAAATGGCCCCGCTTTGTTACCGAATGCGGGGTACAGGCTGGGCGGACGGATCGACATTGCCGTGCAGACTTCGCTGACCGGGGTGGCCTCGTACCCTTTCTGCCAGAACAGATCGAGGGCGATGCTCAGCGCGGAGTCGCGGTCAAAGCCGGGTGGCCGACCCCGGGAGGGTTGTCGACGACCCCGCGATTGCCCACGGATTGGTTCCTAACTCGAGCGAGGCCCTATTCTCCCGACCAGCTGGGCAACAGCTTCGGCGGCAGGGGTGGGACCATCGGTCAATTCCACAATGGTGCGGTTCAGTTCGGGGCTGTGCAGTGCGGCATCGATGAAGCTGGCAACATTGTCGCGGTGCACGTCGCCGTACTCGATTGCGAGCCCGGCTGTGACACGACCGTCGCCCGGTTCGTCGCGAAGAAGCCCGGGACGGACAATCAGCCAGTCGAGGTCGGTCCCGGTCAGGTGCACGTCGGCCGTCTTCTTGACGCGCATGTAGTGCTCAAACGTCTCGCTGACCGGCCCGCCACGCCCTGAATCAGGGAATGCCGACACCAGGACGAACCGCGATACCCCTGCCAATGCGGCAGCCTCGGCCGCCTTTTCCAGGCCCTTGCCGTCAATCAGCGTGGTCTGGTCAACACCCGTTCCATGCGCGCCAGCAGAAAATACGACGGCGTCATGTCCCTTGAGCTTGTCCGCGAGGACTTCGACCGAATCAGCGATGAGATCGCCGACGACGGGCGTCGCGCCCGCTGCGGCTACGGTGTCGGCCTGGGCAGGGTTCCGGAACATGCCCGTCACTTCCTCGCCCCGCTCAACCAGCAGCTGTGCCAGGCGGCGACCAACACCACCGGCAGCGCCTATCTGGAATACCCTCATGTTCGTCTTCCGTTCGTCAGTAGTGGAAATTGCAAAGTTCGTGAATCACGGTAGTACGATTAATGTCGTACTACCTAATCGCTCCGCGGAAGAACTTCTTGGATAATCGAAGCATGCGCACCCTGGACCACCCCACGCCCCATGAGATTCAGATCGACGCTGTCCTGTCGGCGCTGGCCGATCCGATTCGTCGGCGCATTGTGAACCAGTTGGCCGACGGCCATGACGACCAAGCCTGCATCGCGTTCGACCTTCCGGTCAGCAAGTCCACGTCAACCCACCATTTCCGTGTCCTTCGTGAAGCAGGCGTCATCGAGCAGCACTATCGAGGCACGGCAATCCTGAACACACTCAGGTCCGAGGTCCTCGACGGGCTGTTTCCGGGACTACTTGACGCCGTTATCCACGCTGAACGCGCGGTGGAGCGAAAGACAAGTCTCCGCGAGGTAGGGACTGGCGTTTCCTCGCCAGGCTCCGGACGGTAGTCGTATGCGATGTGGGCCCTGGCAGCTCGCGGGCAGCCACGTTCCGCGCGCTGCCAGGATGCCACTTCGGCTCTAAGTTACCGGGGTGAGAACCTTCTCGACTGCCGGCTTGGTAGCAGGCTTGCGCCCGCTGCGAAGGCGGTTTTCGAAGTAGGTTGCAAGTCGGGAAAGCCCAAGGTTGATGGCAATCATCACTAGCGCAATGACGACCAAAGCAGGAACGTAGTTTGAATAGGCCGAGCCCGCCTGGATGCCTTGCCGCACTGCCTCGACGTACGTGATTTGGTAACCGAGTGCGGTGTCCTTCAGTGCCACAACAAGCTGGGCGACGATTGCCGGCAACATCGCCGTGATCGCCTGCGGCAAGAGAACCATTCGAAGGGTTTGCCCGTTGCCCAGCCCCAGAGCTATCGCAGCTTCGCCCTGTCCCCTGGGGATTGCTTTGATCCCTGCCCGTACGATTTCCGCGATCACCGCACCATTGCTCAGGGCAAGCCCCGTGACCACCGCTGCCACGGCGAGCTCGGTCGAGGGAAACAACGCATAGTCAGCGAACAACTGGAAGCAAAAGATCATCAGTATCAGAAGCGGAATAGCACGGAAGAACTCCACCACAGCTCCACAGCCGTAGCGTACAAACCGCTTCTCCGACAGGCGCCCTACACCCAGGAGTATGCCCAGGATGATGGCCAGGACAATGGCGAATCCCGCGGCCTGAAGTGTTCCCAAAATTCCTGGCAGGAGATACGTCTGCCACATCTCCGGCGTCAGGAAGGGCATCCACTTTTCCGCCGCCAATTGCCCCTTTTCGGCAAGGGCAGCCAAGACCAACCATCCGGCAGCCACCAGGACAAGCGCACACAGGATACTGACGGCTATGTTCAGCGCCCTACCTCTGGGGCCGGGGACATCGTAAAGGTTCCTCATGGTCGTTCCGGAGCCGTTCATCGTTTCACCTCAAACTTCTTACTCAGGTATCCGAAAGCCGCCCCTGTCGGAATGGTCAGGCACATGAAGCCGACTCCAAAGATCAGTCCAACGATGATGAGGGCAGACGTGTTTTCGATCATTTCCTTCATGAGCAGCGAGGCCTCCGCCACGCCAATGACAGAGGCAACGGTTGTGTTCTTCGTCAATGCAATGAGAATGCTTCCCAGAGGGGCGATGACGGCACGGAACGCTTGCGGAAGGACGACGTAGCGCAGACCTTGCATGAAGCCCAGGCCCAACGAACGAGCGGCCTCCGACTGGCCGAGAGGGACGGTGTTGATCCCTGCCCTGAGCGCTTCGGACACAAATGTTGCGGTGTAGAGGCTGAAGGCAAGAACAGCAAGCCTGAAGGAGCTGTCCGTAATCGACGTGGGCGACTTCGGATCCGCCAGGGTGATCCCAAGTTGCTGCGCCAAGCCGAACGACGCGAAGAGCACCACGAGGGTCAGCGGTGTGTTCCTAACGAGGTTCACATATCCGGTGGCAACGGTCCGCAGCGCCCAGACCGGAGATACACGCATGGCAGTGAGAGCCGTACCCAACAGCAGTGAACCCAACGCCGAGAGCGCCGTCAATTCAAGCGTGATCACAAATGCGGCGAGAAGCTGGTCCCCGTATTCATTGAGGATGTCCATGTTCTATGTCCAGTCTTATCTGGCAGCTGCAGGTGCTAGTAGCGTTCAATGACGGGCGTGGCGGGCAACGCGTAGCCGGATGGACCGACGTTGCTTTCGAAAGCCTTGGCCCAGGAGCCGTCATCGATCATCGACTGGATGGCATCGTTGATTTTGGCCCGACCGGCGGTATCATCCTTCTTCAGACCGATGCCGTAGTTCTCTTTGCTGAAAGTTTTGCCTACGAGCTTCAGCTTCCCCTGGTTTACCGCCGCGTAGCCGGCGAGCTGAATGTCGTCGGTCGTCATCGCGTCCACGGCTCCACTCTTCAGCGCTTCGACGCACGCTGAGGGCGTGTCGTACTCCTGCAACTGGGCATCCTTGCTGTAGTTCTTCTTGATGTTCTGGGCAGGGGTCGACCCAGTCACCGAGCACAGCTTCTTTCCCCCGTTAAGAGACTCCGGTCCCGTGATGTCCGTGTTGTCGGCCCGCACAAGGAGAGACTGGCCCGCAAGAAAATACGGCCCCGCGAAAGCCACTTTCTCCTTTCGTGCGTCATTGATGCTGTAGGTGTTGACGACGTAGTCCACCTGTCCGTTCTGGATCAGGCTTTCCCGCTGCGCAGGGGTGGCTTCCTTCCACGTAATGGAAGATTCCTGGACACCCAGTTTGCTGGCCACGTACTTGGCGACATCAACATCAAAACCCTTGAAGCTGCCATCCGGACTTTTGATGCCGAGACCGGGACGATCAAAGGAGATCCCGATCGTCAGGTGACCGCTTTGGGCACTTGCCTCAACAGTCTTGGCCTTGTCGGTCGCTCCGGAACAACCGGCCACCGAGCCGGCAAGAATTAGCGCGACCGCAGGGGCGGCGAGGAACTTGAGCTTCACAATGAACTACTTTCTAGAGTTTGGGGAGGTTAGTGGCTGAGGATCTTGCCCAGGAAGTCCCTGGCACGCGCAGTGGACGGGCTCGCGAAGAACTGGTCCGGAGTGGTGTCCTCAAGGATTTGGCCGTCCGCCATGAAGACCACACGGTCGGCAGCGCGGCGCGCGAATCCCATCTCATGGGTGACGACAAGCATGGTCATGCCGCCCTTGGCCAGGGACGCCATCACCTCAAGGACCTCGGTGACCATCTCCGGGTCGAGCGCCGAGGTGGGCTCATCAAAAAGCATCACCTTGGGTTCCATGGCCAGCGCCCGTGCAATGGCAACACGCTGCTGCTGGCCACCTGAAAGCTGTGCGGGAAGTTTATGCGCCTGGTTCGCAATGCCCACACGTTCCAGCAGAGCCATGGCCCTGTCCTTGGCCTCGGCCTTGGACACCCTGCGCACCTTCAGCGGTGCAAGCATGACGTTTTCGAGGATGGTTTTGTGGGCGAACAGATTGAAAGACTGAAAGACCATTCCGACGTCGGCCCGGTATTGCGTGAGCGCCTTGCCTTCCTGGGGCAGGGGCTTACCATCGACGGCGATGGTCCCGGATCCGATTGTCTCCAGCCTGTTGATGGTGCGGCACAGTGTCGACTTACCCGAACCGGAGGGACCGAGCACGACGACGACCTGACCTTGGGCCACCTCAAGGTTTACCTCGCGAAGGACGTGCAGGGGTCCGAAGTGCTTATTGACTCCGCGAACTGAAATCATCGCGTTCTTCTCGTTGGCAGCTGCTTCTGGAGCGCTGTCAACTGCCTTTTGCAGTTCCATAGTTGCCATTCGTTCTAGAGAGGACAGACCGGCCAGCGGGACTCGAAGTTGCTAGGCCCCGCGCCACGCCTCAAAGGGGCGATTGGCCTGTCGGTGGATGTAGACGGTTGCGATTCCGCTGGGAGTGGTCTGCACCCAACCCAACGCGTCACTGTGATCTAAGTTACGAAAATACGAATGTTAACATTTGTACTAGAAGTCGCAGGATTGGGCAAGTTCTCCATCAATATGTCCAAGACGGGAAGGGCGCTTAGGCGTGGCTGATCGCTGAGTCGCTTCGGTTGCGGCAAGTCTCCGCCGCAGTCAGGGGCCGGGCCCTCAGCTCGCGTCTTCGGCCCTTTCCTGGCTGTCCATGTCAGCCTTGATCCGCTCGAAGGCGGTTTGGATGTGGTCCTGTACCAACTCTTCGGCTTTCGCGGCGTCCCGGTCCCTGATGACCCGATACATCTCCCAGTGCTCCGGACCTATGCGCGTCCTGTAATCATCGTGGCCTTGTTGCCGATTCAGCAGGAGGAGCGCGATCTGTGAGCGGAGACCCAGCCAGACCTGTTCCAATCTGTCGTGGCCGGCGCACGCATAGATCGCATCGTGGAACGCTATGTCGGATTGGAGCATTTCGCGTCGATCACCCTCGGCCGCAGTCCGCTCTATGTCCTCTGCGCGAGCCTGCAGAATCTCGAGGTCGCCATCCGTGCGACCTTCGATGAGCCGCTGGACTGCTAAGAGCTCGATGGAGTACCGCAGCGAGTAGATCTCCTCGAGATCCTTGTGCGTGAAGACCGTCACGCGCGAGCCTCGGTGCCAGTCGCCTTGGAGCAGGCCCTCCTGTCGCAACAAGATGATGGCGTCACGCACCGGTCCGCGACTAACGGACAGCGTGGAAGCCATTTCCACTTCGTTCAGCCTGGCTCCGGGTGCAATCTCCCCCGCCAGAATGGCGTCCCTGATCCGATCGGCGACATCCTGCGCCATGCCTCGACGTTTTAGGGGCGCACGAAGAGTCCCGCTCTTGACATTTGTACTGGTGTCAGATTTCATAATGTTAACATTCTTGCAGTTGGAAGCTCGTTAGTCAGGTCACTCCAACATTATCCCAACCCTATAGCTCCGGGTCGGCAGTCCGGCTCCCATGGTTGTCGGATCCGCATGCCACAGCCAGCCGCATCCACTTCAATCCCCAGTTGTTCACGCCCCGAGGAAGCCAGATGAAACATCATGACCCGAAGACCTCCATGGCCGTTGTGGTCGGAAGCCTGGGCGTCCCTGCACTGACCGAAGTGCGCAAGAAGGCTGATGTCCGGTTTATCTCCGCCGACGAACTGCCGGACGTCATAGGCGATGTGGAAGTGCTGCTCCTGTGGGACTTCTTTTCAAATGCGCTGCAGCAGAGCTGGTCCAAAGCCCACAAACTGCGCTGGGTTCACGTGGCGGCGACCGGTGTCGACAAACTCCTCTTTCCGGAACTGGCCGCATCCCCCGTAACTATCACCAATGCCAGGGGTGTCTTCGATCGGCCAATCGCTGAGTATGTGCTGGCATGTATCGGCTACTTCAGTAAGGAAATCCATCTGTCCCGTGCCCTGCAGGAGCAGAAGGTCTGGGACACGCGAATCACCAGGAACCTCTTTGGCTCGAAGGTGCTGATCATCGGCACTGGAGGAATCGGCCGTGCCACAAGCCGGCTCCTCACTTCCGTGGGCATGACGGTTACCGGCGCTGGCCGTCGCCCCGTTGCTGATGACCCTGACTTTGAGAGGATCATCGATTCTGCCTGCCTTACAGAAAGCGTTGGATCTTTCGACTACGTCGTGGCCGCACTTCCGCTGACCTCCGCCACGTCCCAACTCATTGATGGCGCGGTGCTCCGCGCCATGAAGCCCGGCGCGGTGTTCATCAACGTTGGCCGGGGCCAAACCGTAGATCAATCCGCCCTTCAAGAAGCGCTCGGCCATCACCTTGGCGGTGCGGCCATTGACTGCTTTGAGGTGGAGCCTCTGCCAGCGGACAACCCCCTGTGGACTATGGACAACGTCCTGGTCTCCCCCCATATGGCCAGCCGGACCCAAGGATGGCTGGGCGCACTAGAGCAGCAGTTTGTGCTCCTGTTCGACCAGTGGAAGCAGCACGGGACCCTTCCCGCCCCGGTCGACAAGCAACGTGGATACCCGGCATCCGGCGAAGTATCCAGAAGGGCCTGAAACGCGCCGCATTTCGGCCCACAGACACCTGAGTAACCCCGAGCAGAACCCGTTTGCGCCCGCCGCATCAGGGCAAGCTGCCATCCGCATCCCCCGGAAATTGGAGTATCAACTACATGAACACCGTTACAGCTACCAGATTCAGCCGATCGGCAGAACGGCTGGCAGAGATCAAGCCTTCACCGATCCGGGCGATCTTTGATCGTGCTGCTGCCTTGGAGGCCTCCGGCGAGAAGGTCTTTCACTTTGAGATTGGCCGTCCGGATTTTGACACCCCCCAGGTAGTCAAGGACGCCACGGCCGCCGCACTGGAACGCGGAGAAGTCCACTACGGGCCGAACGCAGGCACCCTCGATCTTCGCCAAGCAATCTGTGACTACCTAACCGACCGACGCGGAACCACCTACGACCCCGGCTCGGAAGTGATCGTCACGATCGGAGCCAACGAAGCCGTGTTCCTCGCGCTCATGGCTTTCTGCGGCCCCGGCGATGAAGTGATCGTCCCTGTCCCCGCCTGGGCGCACTACGAATCATGCATCCGCTTGGCCGGGGCGACGCCGGTCCCCGTCCGTCTGGACGCGGCAAACGACTTCCGGCTGGACATCAACGCCATCTCTGCCGCGATTTCCCCCGCCACCCGGATGGTCATCCTCTGCACACCGAACAATCCCACCGGCGGCGTAGCCACCCGGCATGAAATCGAAGAGCTGGCCGCGGCCCTAGAGCCGACGGACGCACTCCTGATGTCCGATGAAATCTACGCCGACCTGGTCTACGGCGATGTCCAGCACGAATCCCCAGCCGCAGTGGGATCCCTGCGCGAGCGGACACTCGTGATCGGCGGCTTTGCCAAAGCCTTCGCCATGGACGGCTGGCGTCTGGGTTGGCTGGCGGGCCCCCGCGAACTCATCACACCGGCGCTGCGCGTACGCCAATACACCACCGTCTGCCCACCGACCTTCCTCCAGCCCGGAGCTGCCGCGGCACTGAACCATGCGGGACCCAACGCCGAGATGATGCGCGGCGAGTTCGAAGAACGCCGGGCGGCCGGCCTGGCCCTTCTGGAGAATATCCCCGGCGTTCAGGTCAGCCGGCCCGACGGGGCGTTCTACTTCTACCTCTCCTACTCCCCCGACGTCGCCGAACCGGCCGAACAACTGGCCCTGCGCCTGCTCGACGAACACAACGTCGCCGTCGTCCCTGGCACCGCGTTCGACCCCCACGGCGGAACCCACTCCATCCGCATCTCCTACGCCTGCCACATCGAGGACCTCACCGAGGGCCTGCGACGTATCGTCCAGGCTCTGACCACCACAACCCCTAAGGGAGCCTGACCACTCATGACTACGACTATTACGCAGGACCGGCATGCTGAGGTGGTGGGCGCGATTGTCGGGCTTGCCCCTGACGGTGTCGCGTATGTGCCCAGCGCCAGCATTGCCCCGATCATCAATGGTGTCCTTGACGCGCAGACCCGCGGGGAGCTGCCGCTGGTTTATCCGGTGTCCCGGGAAGAGGAAGCGGTTGGCGTCGTGGGCGCGTACCCGTTCGCGGGCAAGTTCGGTGTGATCCTGATGCAGGACAACGGTTTCGGCAACGCCCTGACCGCGCTGACCACCTTCGCCGTGTCCTATCACCTGCCGCTGCTGATCGTGGCGAACACCCGCGGCGGGCTGGGCGAGTACAACTCCATGATCCACAGCATTTCCGAACCCGTCCCGGCCCTGCTGGCCTCCACCAACATCCCGGTCTTCCGGGTGGACCGCCGCAACAGCGCCGAGGACTGGGGCGCCACCGTGCGTGAGGCCGGCAACCACGCCCGCATGACCTTCCGACCCGTCGTCGTACTCATGGAGTTCTTCGACCCCAAAGACGCAAAGGCAAAAGCATGAAACGCATCGAAGCACTCCGGGCCATCGTCGACACCACCGCTGACCTGCCCGTGGTGGCCACCTGCGCCGCGACCAGCCGCGAACTGGCCTCCGTCGAGGACCGCGAGAACCACCTCTACCTCCTGGACGCCATGGGCCTGGCCATCTCCGTCGGGACCGGCATCGCCCAGGCCATCAAGAACACCCCCGTCACCCGCGCCGTGGTCATCGAAGGTGACGGGTCCCTGTTGATGAACCCGGGAGCTGCGATCACCGCAGGCTATCTCGCCGCGGAAAACCTCGTCATCGTGCTTCTGGATAACGGCGTCTACGCCTCCACGGCCTCCATCCCCACCCAGGCCGTCAGCATCGATCTGGGCCGGTTCGCGGAATCTGTGGACCTGAAAGTCCTCCGCGCCGAAACCCCCGAGGAGCTCACCCTGGCCCTGAAGCAGAGCATGGCCGCGGACGGGCCCTGGTTCATCCACGCCCGCACCGAACCCGGCAACGAACCCGGCACCCCCCTGCTGCTCATTGACCCGGTCACCCACGGCGACCGCTTCCGCCGCTGGCTCACCCCACGCGCCACCGCTTAGGCGTGCCGGTAGCGTGCACACCCTGACTGCAAAGGAAGTCCATTGAGCATTGAAACTCCCGTCCTCCAGCATGAGGACCGGCTTCTCATCGGCGGAGAGTGGGTGCCGGCCAGCACTGGCCGCACAGTTCCCGTTATTAACCCCGCCACGGGCGAGGCGTTCGCGGCCGTGGCAGACGCCTCGGTCGAGGACGGCCTGGCTGCCCTCGACGCCGCCTGCGCCGCCCAGGACGCCTGGGCAGCGACCCCGGCCCGGGACCGGGCCGACATCCTGGCCCGCACCTACCAGGGAATCATTGACCGGCGGGACGAATTCGCCCGACTCATCGTCGACGAGATGGGCAAACCCTGGACCGAAGCTCAGGCCGAGGTGGACTACGGCGCCGGGTTCTTCCGCTGGTTCGCCGAATCCGCCGGCCGGCTTCACACCGAGGGCCAGTACGGCGTCGAGCCCGGCGGTAACTACCGGATCGCCGTCTCCAAACGACCGGTCGGACCGTCTCTGCTGATCACACCGTGGAACTTCCCGCTCGCGATGGGTGCCCGGAAGATCGCCCCCGCCCTGGCCGCAGGGTGCACCACCATCCTCAAACCCGCCGTGCAGACCCCGTTGACATCCCTGCTCCTCGCGCAGGTCCTCGAGGCGGCAGGAGTCCCTGCCGGCGTCGTGAACGTCGTCGTCACCGGCAATTCCCGCGACGTGGTCGCGGGAATCATGGCGGACCCGCGCGTGCGCAAAGTTTCCTTCACCGGCTCCACCCAGGTCGGGAAGATCCTGCTGTCCCAGGCGGCGGAGAACGTCATGAACACCTCCATGGAACTGGGCGGCAACGCTCCCCTCATCGTGTTTAATGACGCCGACCTGGACGTTGCGGTGGAAGGGGCGATGACCGCGAAGCTGCGCAACGGCGGCCAGTCCTGCGTCGCCGCCAACCGCATCTACGTACAGTCCGGCGTCGCCGAACAGTTCATCCAGCGCTTCACCGAACGCATGGCCGCCACCACCACCGGTCACGGCCACGACCCCGCCACCGGACTCGGCCCCCTCATCGATGACAAGCAGCGGACTACTGTCCACCAGCTCGTCACGGACGCCGTCAACAAGGGCGCCACCTGCCTCACCGGCGGCCGCGCCACCGGCGGGCCGGGCTACTTCTACGAACCCACCGTTCTCATCAATATCCCGGCAGACGCGGACATCCGGACCGAGGAAATCTTCGGCCCCGTCGCAGCGATCTACACCTTCGACACCGAAGACGAAGCCATCGCCGATGCCAACAACACCCCCTACGGGCTGGCCTCCTACGTCTTTACCGAGAACCTGTCCAGGGCCCTGCGCACCGCAGACGCCATCGACGCCGGCATGACCGGCATCAACCGCGGACTGGTCTCCAACCCCTCTGCCCCCTTCGGCGGCACCAACCAATCCGGACTCCACCGCGAAGGCGGCACCGAGGGCCTCGACGCCTATCAGGAAACCAAATACACCGGCATCCAACTCTAAGAGCCAGATACCGGTCCGGAAGGGTCCACAGCCAGAGGGCTCCCGGCGCACCGTGGTTGCGCCAGGAGCCCTCTGCATTGTGTTGGAGCCGCACCAGCCAGGACGCCCCACGATGAGCTGAGATGAAAGCAGCACCACCCATCACCCAGGTGACCATCAGCCAAAACTGGTCCGGCTCGTCCGCCGGCCAGCACGTAACCGTCGCTGCAAACATTGGAGAGCCCGACCGGGCGGTCATCGACGCAATGACGCAGGACAACCGAGCGGTCTGGGTCACCGACACCCAAATTGCGGCTGAGTCGTATCTGTCCTCGAGAACCGTTTCCACTCCCACATGTCGAAGACCAGCGCTCGTTCGAAGGCTTCGTTGATTTGCCCGGCAGGCATGATCTCGATGTCCGAGCCGATCCCTTGCTCGCCACTGAAGTCGAGCAGTTCCTGGGTTTCGGGGTGCCGCCAATAATGGACCCTGCGTATGATTCGCGAACGAGACTCCGGTTTCCGGGTCAGCAAAACCAATGGATCCAGCCAAACCTGTATGAGCAACAGCACGATAGCCCCCGCAAAGGGCCGGGACGTCTATGAAGGAACTCAGGAAGGGCGCGGATCTGGCAATCAACACGTCCGAGCCACCGCCCTACTTGGCCTCACATACCCTGAGCTCAACATTGATCCAGGTCCAGCACTCCGGGGCTCCGCAGTTTGATGTGATCAACGGACGTGCAGAGTTGACCGACGTCGTGCAATATCCGGTCTTGCTACCGGGTTACGGCAGGGCGGTCGAAAGCCAGGTTCGACTCACGGCCGATCGGGCAGGCCTCGAACTCTCCTTGGCAACGACGACTGCCGACCCCAAAATCGCCCAGGCCATGGCTGCAGCTGGCCGCGGCAATGCAGTAGTCATTGAGCCGGCAGCCTACGACCTGAAGCACGCCTTTGTCGTCCATCAAGGAAAACCGCTCGTCGTCCACTTCTTCGCCGCTTGAGACCCGGCCCATTATGCTTCAAAGGAAATAGAAGCCTTCGCGCAAGAAATGACTGCCTGGTTCAAACGCTTGACTCCTTTTCCAGCGTGACTGGAGAATGAAAGAGCCGTCCGACCAACGAAGGAAGGTTCGATACTTGCAGCTAGGCAGGGCACGTATCAATCAACCGAGAGCCCCGTTCCTGCTGGCCCGCTCGCGCAAAGCGTCGCGAGCAGATCGAATCAGTGGCCGCTCATTTGAAACCAAGAACAGGAGCACCTGGTCAGGCCGCATTCGACGGCGCCTTGCAGGTGCCCCTGTATAGGGTCGGTCAGGCTAGCCTGCGTGGATGTCCCGTTTGAACGTCTCGGGGAGCCACTTGAACAGGATCGGCGCGGCGATCAGGGCAACAACCGCCATGTACCATGCCGCCGCCGTCGAGGTTCCTGTGGCATTGGCGAGGGCGGCTGCGATCAACGGCCCCGGACCGGCGATGAGGGCCAGCCCCAGGTTGTAGCCGAGGGCACTGCCACTGGACCGCGTGGAAGCCGGGAACAACTCCACCAACAGAACAACGTTCGTGACGCTGCACAGTGCCTGGCAGGCTCCGAAGAGGATCAGGCCAGCCACGATGGCAAAGCCGTTCCCGGTTCCGATGAGCAGGAACGCCGGGATGGACAGCACCACGAAGCCCGCGGTGCCGAGAAGGTTCAGGCTGCGCCGGCCGTGGCGGTCGGACAGGATTCCGGCCAGGGGACACATCAGCAGGTACACGAACAGGCCTGCGCCGCTGAGCGCCAGGGCCGCGCCGCGATCCAGGCCAAGCGAGGTGGTGAGGTGGTTGTTCATATAGGTCGCAAGGTAGTAGATGCCCAGGCCCGAGACGCTGGAGAAAGCAAAGGTAATCAGGATTGGTTTGAGTCCCTTGGTGCCGGCCTTGGTCAGGGGCGAGGCCGCCACCCGCTCTTCCGACTTCAGGCTTTCAAAAACAGGCGTGTCCCCGAGCTTCATGCGGATGTAGAGGCCGGCGAGGGACATCGGCGCGGCGAGGAGGAACGGCAGCCGCCAGCCCCAGCCCGACAGGTCCTCCGGGGACAAAGCAGAGCTGAGTCCCAGGGCAACGAAGCTGCCAACGATGAATGCAAGTGCGGCGGTTCCGGAGATGAGACTGGCGTACAGGCCCCGCTTGTTGTTGGGGGCGCTTTCCACCAGGTAGGCCGCGGAGCCGCTCCACTCCCCGCCCGCTGCGATGCCCTGCACACAGCGCAGGAGGACAAGCAGGATCGGCGCGAGGAGGCCGGCGACGGCGTACGTCGGCAGGAGTCCCATCACCGTGGTGGCGCCGCCCATGAGCAGCACGGACCAGACCAGTGCCGCCTTCCGGCCGTGCTTGTCGCCGATGGGACCCAGAATGAATGCGCCCAGTGGGCGCATGATGAAGCCCACTGCAAAGACCGCGAACGCGCTCAGCAGGGCCAGTGTCGGGGTGCTTTCCGGGAAGAAGAGCTTGCCGATGGTGCTGGCGAAGAATCCATAAACGGCGAAGTCGAACCACTCCATGAAATTGCCGATTCCCACCGCGAGGGCGGTCTTCCGGCGCGTCGCCGGCGACAATTCTGTGCTGCTTGGGAGGGTTGTTGCGCTGTGGATCAAGACGAACCTCTCTGTTGACGTCAGTTTCGGGCGTGGAATGGCCCCCGCCCCCGTTGCGGGCAAGGAGCGGAGGCCAAGTGGTGGAGCGATGGGCCGCGCCCGGCAATGCGCGGCCCATCGGTTTAGTCCGCGTACGGGTCGGGAATGCCGATGTACTGCGTGGTGGTGTACTCGGCGAGTCCTTCGGCGCCGCCTTCTCTGCCGAGGCCGGACTGCTTGACTCCGCCAAAGGGGGCTGCGGCGTTGGAGATGACACCGGCGTTGAATCCGACCATGCCGAATTCAATCTGCTCGGCAACCCGGAGCATCCGGGCGTGATCGCGGGTAAAGAGATACGACGCCAACCCGTACTCGGTGGCATTGGCGAGGCGGATTGCTTCCTCTTCGGTGGAGAAGCTGGTCACCGGGGCAACCGGACCAAAGATCTCGCTGCCCAGAATCGACGCGTCGTTGGGTACGTTCGCGAGCACGGTGGGGGCATAGAAGTAGCCCGCGCCGTCGACCGGAGCGCCGCCGGTGGTGACCGTTGCGCCTTGCGCCACGGCTTCGGTGACCAGTGCGTGAATGTCCTTGCGGGCACGACCATCGATCACGGGGCCGACGGCGGAGCCAGGGTCCGTGCCGCGGCCCAAGGTCAGCGCGCCCATTGCGGCGGCGAACTTCGCTGTGAACTCCTCGGCGACGGACTCATGGACCAGGAACCGGTTGGCCGCGGTGCAGGCCTCCCCCATGTTGCGCATCTTCGCCGCCATCGCGCCCTGCACTGCCTTGTCCAGGTCAGCGTCGTCAAACACGATGAACGGGGCATTGCCGCCCAACTCCATCGAGGTACGCAGGACGTTCTCGGACGCGTCCGCCAGCAGGCGCCTGCCCACCGGAGTCGATCCCGTGAAGGAGACCTTCCGCAACCGCGAGTCTTTCATCAACGGGCCGGAAATCGCCGATGCGTTCGAGGAGGCGACGACGTTCAACACACCGGCCGGCAGCCCCGCTTCCTGCATGACCTGGGCGAACAACAGCGACGTTAAGGGAGTGAGCTTGGCGGGCTTGAGCACCATTGTGCAACCGGCCGCGACGGCGGGGGCGACCTTGCGGGTGGCCATCGCCAACGGGAAGTTCCACGGAGTGATCAACAGGCACGGACCTACTGGCTTGCGCTGGACCAGGATCCGGCTCTTCCCCTCCGGAGAGGTGAGGTAGCGGCCGTAATCGCGGACTGTCTCTTCGGAGAACCAGCGCAGGAACTCCGCCCCGTAGGTGACCTCGCCTCGGGCCTCGGCCAAGGGCTTGCCCATCTCCAACGTCATGAGCAGCGCGAAGTCTTCGGCCCGCTCGGTCACCAACTCGAAAGCGCGGCGCAGGATCTCTGCGCGTTCCCGCGGGGCCGTCCGTGCCCACGATGCCTGAACGGCATCGGCGGCGTCCAACGCGGCCACCGCATCGGCGCTGGTAGCGTCCGCGATCTCCAGCAGTGTCTTGCCCGTCGCGGGATCTTCGACGGCGAACGTTCCGCCGCCGCTGGCATCCCGCCACTGACCATTGATGAACAGGCCGGTGGGAATGGTCGAGAGCACAAGTCTCTCGAGTTCGGGTGTGACAGTAGCCGTTTCAGGCATTTCGGGTTCCTTCCAGGGCAGGTGAGTCGACTTCCCGGCCGTTGGTTTCCATCGGGTGGAGCTCGTCGAGAATGGGCAGCAAGTAGGTCTTGAAGAGGGGATAGTTTTCGGCCATCGGGAAGTGCCCGATGGCCTGCATGGGGCCACCTTTGGCCCCCGGGATTTCGGCGATCGCGTCCGCCGTGTCGGCAGGGGTGCAGGCGTGGTCGTATTCACCGGTGAGCAGGTAGACAGGACAAACCGTGGTGTCGATCTCATGCCCCCTCCCCCGCAGGTCAAGGTCCTGGGAATAGAAGTAGGTGTCTCCCCTGTAGATGCCGGGGCCGCCCTGGCTGTAAATCCACCACACTTCCCGGCGGGATGACTCGGGGCTTTGGGGGGCCATCAGGCTCGATGTCCAGGTCGGTACGGATTGCTGGGCGTTGACGTCGGGCCGCAGGGACCAGTCCTGGAACCGTCCGTTGACTTTGAGTGCTCCGGACAAGCCGATGACTCCGCCGATTTCGTCGGCGTGCCGGCGGGCCAGCTCCAGCACCAGCGAACCGGCCATGGAACAGCCGATGACGGTGGGCCGGTTGAGGTCCAGTGCCGCGGCGAAGTCACGGACGATCGCTACGTAGGCATCGGTGGTCAGCAGATATTCTTCTTCCCACCAGCCTTCAGGCGGCAGGGACCTGCCGTGCCAGGGGAGGTCGAACGCGACAACCCGGAATCGGCTGGTGATCTCCGGATCATTGAGCAGATGACGGTATTGCCGGGAGTCCGCTCCCGCAGTGTGCAGGCACAGCAGGACCGGACCGGTGCCGGCTTCCTCGAAATAGATGCGGTGGTCGCGGCCGGATGAGCGAAGGTGCACGTAGCGGCCAACGACATTCTCAATGACGGCCTCCGGGGTCTCAGTGCTGGGCATGAAGGGCCTTTCCGAGGTCCACGAGTCGCGCGAGGACCCTGAGGTTACGGACAAGCTCGACGTCCGAACCGCCCATCGTGACGTCGGGGCTGTTTTTGGCGAGGGCGAGCAAGTCGTGCAGCTGGGGTGTCGGCTGCGGGTCGAACACCTGCCCCCATCCGGCCTGCGTGGCCGAGATGAGAATGTGCTCCTTGGGCAGTTCCTCCGCGGGGACGGCACCCAAGGTGCCTGCGCGGAAGTTCAACACCGCCCTCCAGTTGCCGGGCGAGACGGCGTCAATCCAGAAATCGCTGTACTTGCCGATGACCTGAAGTTCGCGATCATCTTGCCCCGCGTTGCCCAACTGGGTGAACCACGATGTGGAGATGGCCGGGCCGGGGTGGTGTGGATGTGATGAAGTCATGAACAAACTTTCTGCGTTTGGACGGCGGACTCATAGGGACGGCGGGGTCCCGGGGAGAGCGCTCAGATCGTTAATTCGTCAATGCGCACGTGGGCGTTGTCCGCTTTCCGGCGGCGCTGCGGTGCCGTTGCAATGGCGATGAACCCAAGCGTGGCGGCGATCACCATATACCAGACGACCGCGTCGCTGGTGTGGTACTGCTGAATGAGCAAGGTGGCGATAATCGGCACGGGAGCGGAAGTCACGATGCCGCCCAGCTGATACGCCAGTGATGCGCCGGTGTAGCGCACCTCGGTGGGGAAGAGCTCGGCCGTAAATCCGGAGATGACGCTGTAGGAGACGCCATGGAGGATCGGAAGGGCGATGACCAGGGCGGCGAGGATGCCCCAGAAGGTGCCCGTGCTGAAGAGGGCGAAGACCGGGAACGCTCCAACAGCCACCAGGACGCAGCCGGCCAGCAGCACCTTCTTGGTGCTGTACTTGTCCGCGAAAGTGGCGAAGAACGGCAGGGTGAAGACCTGCAGCGTGGCTGCGATCATCAGAGCGACAAAGATCGTGCCCGAGGGAATGCCGAGTTGCTTGGGGCCGTAGCTGATCAGGAACACTGTCGCGATGTAGAAGGTGAAGTTCGGGGCGAACCCGCACAGAATGCCGTGCATCAGGGCGCGCTTGTGGTGCTTGAACACCTCCAGGGCCGGAACCTTGGGAGTTTCATCCTTCTCCTGAATTTCCAGGAACTCCGGTGATTCCGTGACTTTGAGGCGGATCCACAGGCCGACGATGACCAGCGCGACGGAGGCGATAAACGGGATGCGCCAGCCCCACGACAGAAGTGCTTCCTGCGGCATCAGTGCGACCAGGGCGAAGGTGCCGCTGGACAGAACGGTGCCTGCGGGCACGCCGGCCTGCGGGAAGCTGGAGTAGAACGCCCGCTTGTTGGCCGGGGCGTGCTCCAGAGACATGAGGACGGCGCCGCCCCATTCGCCGCCGACCGCGAAACCCTGAAGGAAGCGACAGACCACAAGCAGGATGGGGGCCCAGATGCCGATCGTGGCGTAGTTGGGCAGCAACCCGACGACAAGCGTCCCGAGGCCCATGCACAGGACCGACCAGACGAGCATCTTTTTGCGGCCGATCCGGTCGCCGAAGTGGCCGAAGAACGCGCCGCCGAAGGGGCGGGCAATAAAAGCCACGGCAAAGGTGGCGAAGGCGGCAAGAGTCCCGGCAAATGGATCAAGGGTGGGGAAGAACTGGCTGTTCAGCACCAGGACGGTGGCTGCACCGAAGATGTAGTAGTCGTACCACTCGATGGTGGTGCCGATGAAGCTCGCCATGGCGACTTTCGCCGGTGAAGGCGGCGACGCCAGTGTCGCGGCCGATGATGCGCCCATATCGCTAGACCTTTCAACAGTGAACGGAGGGGGCCGGCTTGGCCGGCGAAATAATCATAAGACCGTATTACGGTGTTATGAGCTTAGGGCGTGATCTGCCCCACGTCAACTGCCGGCCACCAAGGCGGCGTGCAAAGCAATAGCCCCGCCCCGCCAGATGGCGGGACGGGGCTATTGTGCTGAGGGCCGTGAGTTGCCGGCCTAGGCGTTACGAAGCTTGCGCATCTCCCCCAGGGCGGCTTCTGCTGCGTTGCGTACGTGCTCCTCGCAGGCAATGCGGGCTTCGTCCGGATCCCGGTTCACGGCCGCAGCTGCAGTAATGCGGGTGATTTCCGCAATAGTGCTTCCCTCCCGCCCCGGTACCGCAAGGGAAAGGGCCCGGAGCATCTGCGTGCGGGCATTGACGCTGCGGAGCATCCGGGCAATTTCTGCGTTTCCGGTTCCATCGAAGAGGACGTCATAGTATCTGTCCTTGGCCGCAAGCCGCTTTTCCGGGTCACCCGAGGCGACTGCGGCCTTGATCTCACCAAGCCGGGCGACCAGTTCAGTGCATTGCGCGGCAGTAGCCCGCTCTGCAAACAGGCTGCCTGCCAGGGATTCGAGGGCGCGCCGCACCTCATAGAGACTCTCAGCATCATGGACGCTCAGCGTGGCAACCTCAGGTCCCCGGTTCGGGACCATGCTCACAAGCCCCTCGGATTCCAACTGGCGGAGGGCTTCGCGCACCACGGTCCTGCTGACCGAGTACTTTTCGCAGAGCATGGTTTCCACGAGCCGTTCCCCGGGCGTGAATTCCTGGGTGACGATAGCGCGGCGAAGTGCGCTGACCACCTGCTGGCGGAGCGGCGCGGCGGTCCTTCGGATGGCATCGATAGTCATAGCACTCCTTCTTGAAGGTTTCACCATCATACGTGAAGTTGACGACTGTGGGACTGGACACTTCCGTCAGTATTACTGTATTACTGAATTGACGCTTAGCACCGCTCACAAGATTCATTCCGCCCAACAAGGCGGAGACGGGAGAAGGACGATGAAGTTCAGAGGAGCAGTTCTGGAGAAGATCGGGGCACCGACGCCCTGGCAGGAAACCTCCCCCATCAACGTGGCCGAGCTGACCCTCGATCCCCCTGGTCCAGGCGAGCTGCTCGTGCGGATGGAAGCGGCAGGCGTGTGTCATTCGGACCTTTCGCGCGTCAGCGGTGTCCGCGAGTGCGCCGTTCCCATGGTTCTCGGCCATGAAGGCTCCGGCATCATCGAGGAGCTAGGAGAGGACTGCGGGGACCTGCGTCTCGGGCAGCGCGTCACCATGACCTTCATGCCGCGCTGTGGCGAATGCAGCGCTTGCACGTCCAACGCCTGGGCTCTGTGCCTCGAAGGTACTCGGGCCAACGCCGACGGAACACTGCTGCACGGAGATCGCCGCCTCCGGATCAACGGGCAGCCTGTCGACCACCACGGTGGGGTGTCGGCGTTCGCTGAGTACGCGGTCGTGGACAAGCATTCTGTGGTGCCGCTGCCCGAAGGCGTACCGGCCGACGTCGGAGCCCTTTTGGGCTGCGCTGTCCTGACCGGCGGCGGCGCCGTCATTAATGCGGCGAAAGTCCGGCCGGGCGAGTCTGTTGCCATCGTCGGCATGGGGGGCGTCGGCCTGGCCGCCGCGCTGGTGGCCAAGGCCGTTGGCGCCAGCGAGATCACGGCGATTGACATGCTTCCGGCCAAACTGGCGACGTCCCTGGAAATTGGCGCTACCGCCGCTTATACGCCGGACGAGGCCGTGGCCGCCGGGTTGAAGTTCGACGCCGTCATTGAGTGTGTGGGCAACCCCGCCGCTCTCTCGGGAGCCATTAACCTGACCAAGCCCGGCGGACGGACCGTGACGGTCGGCCTCCCGCGCCCCGAGGCGCGGCTGGAGATTTCTCCGCTGAGCCTCGTTGTCGAGGCAAGGCAGCTCATCGGTTCCTACATGGGCTCCGGCATTCCGTCCGAGGACATCGCACGGTATGCCCAGATGTACCTCGACGGCGTTCTGCCGGTGGAAAAGCTCATTTCCGGCACCATTGCGTTGGACGACATCAATCACGCCATGGATGAACTTCGTAAAGGCAAGGTCATCCGCCAAATCATCGACCTCAAGGGAAGGCCTTCGTGAACTTCACCAACCAGACCGTCATTGTCACTGGAGCCGGCAGCGGCATCGGCAGGGCGGCGGCACTCCGGTTCGCCGAGCTGGGAGCGAATGTCGCCGTCGCGGACAAGAACGAAGCCGCAGCAGCCGAGGTAGCCGGCGAGGCAGGCAGCAAGGCTTTGGCCGTGACCGTCGATGTCAGTGACTCGGCAAGCGTTCGCTCCATGGTGAGTGCCGTCGTCCAGGCGTTCGGAGGCATTGACGTCCTCTGCAACAACGCCGGCTTCGGCTTCCCCGGTAATGTGCTGCAGATCGACGAGGACAACTGGGATCGTCTCATGTCCGTCAACCTCAAGGGTGTTTACCTCTGCTCCAAGTACGCCATCCCAGAGCTGGCCAAATCCGGTGACGGCAGGATCGTGAACACATCCTCTTACACTGCCGCCGTCGGTATTCGAGACCGCGCCGCCTATGTTGCTTCGAAGGGCGGTGTATCGGCGCTGACTCGTGCCATGGCCTTGGACCATGTCGACCAAGGCATCCGGGTCAATGCTGTTGCCCCCGGCACAGTGAACTCGCCTTACTTCGACAAGATGATCAACCAGTCGACTGACCCGCAGGGCCTCCTGGATGAGCTCAACGGTCGCGCCCCCATGCACCGCATGGGCCGGCCTGAGGAGATTGCCGAAGCCATCGTCTGGCTCGCAGCCAAGGAATCAAGCTTTACCACCGGATCTGTCCTGACGATCGATGGAGGAACATCAGCATGGTAGTCACCAAACCGCACGCGTCCCTTTTCATTGGGCTCGGCAACATGGGCCGGCCGATGGCCATCAACTATGCAGCCGGGCGGGAGCTGTTCGTCTACGACACGAACCCTGAGGCCGCCGCCGAAGTGGCCGCGGCCACGCAGGGTACGGCCCTGCCCGATCTGGAGAACATTCCCACCCACGTCCAGACCGTGATCCTAATGCTTCCCAACAGCAGGATCATCGAATCCGTGCTGCGCACGAATCCGGGGCTCCTGAAGCGGCTGCCGGCAGGTTCGCTCGTCATCGACATGAGTTCCTCCGAGCCGGAAAGCACCGCTTCCCTCGCGGCCGAGGCAGCCGCACTTGGCATTGACTACGTCGACGCGCCAGTTTCCGGCGGCGTTGCCAAAGCCGAGACCGGCAAGCTGGCCATCATGGTGGGAGGCGACAGCACCGCCGTTGAACGCGCCAAACGGCACCTGCACCACCTTGGCGAGGCCATCACGCACGTGGGCCCTCCCGGGACCGGGCACGCGGCAAAAGCCCTGAACAACCTGCTCTCCGCCACCAACCTGGCCGCTGCGGCCGAGATCCTGAGTGTCGCCGCGACGGCAGGCATTGCCCCGGAGAAGATGCTCGAGGTCATCAACGGCTCCACTGGCCGAAGCCAGGCCTCCGAGGTCAAGTACCCCCGCCATATCCTGACCGGCACGTTTGACTCGGGCTTCGCCATGGATCTGATGCTCAAGGACCTCAAGATCGCCCGGAACCTCATTTCCCAGCAATCCGCTGAAGCACCGATCGTTCTCACCGCACAGGAAACCGCGGAGAAGGCCCGGGAACTGCTGGACAGCACCCAACCTGACCACACCGAATTTGTCCGGTACTACGAAAAGCTCAACGGCACTCCCCTGCGCGCCGGCTCACCTGCCACCGACCGAAAGGACCCCTCATCATGACCATCAATTCCCTGAACGAGCAGACCACCGAAGCCCAGGACTACATCGACGACATGGCGCGCAAGCGCGGCTATGTCCTCGACTACCACAAGGTCATGGCCAAGCACGATTTCCCCGTGCTGCAGGCCGCAAACCACGTCGTTTCGGCCGCCTACCTTGACCAGCGCACACTGGACCGGAAGACAAAGGAACTCATATTCATCGTGAGCCTGACCGTAATGCGCGCATCCAAGGGCCACATCCAGAGCCACATCCGCGTCGCCCTCGACCTAGGGGTCACCCCTACGGAGATCCTTGAAGCAATCGAAATCTCGCTCCCTGAAGCAGGCGTCGTGGCCTTCCAAGCCGGCTTCGATGCCTGGCGTGAAGTAGTTGGAGCTGACGGCATCGAACCCACGGTGGCCGCCCACGAGGGCGGCAATGGCGCCTCCTAAAGACGACGGCGGCTACCGGGTCGTCGCAGTCCGCGTCGGCACCCGGGCCACCGAACGCAGCGACGTCTACCTCAATTACCGGCTGTACGGGGAAGAGGACGGACCAGCCACGGTGGACTACTACTTCTGGATCCTCCAAGGCCCTGAAGGAACGGTTGTTGTGGATACGGGATTCGGTGAGGAGGCCGGGCGCAAGCGTGGCCGGACCCTGCTGCTGCACCCCGCCCAAGCCCTAACCCGGCTCGGAGTCGACCCGGCCGCCATCGATGACGTCATCGTCACGCATGGCCACTACGACCACATCGGAAACCTCGGACTGTTCCCCAACGCGCGGATCCACATGGCCGAGGCCGAATACCGGTTCTGGACCTCGCCCACCGCCGGGCACGTACAGTTCTCCTTCTACTCAGAAGAGGACGAAATCGACCAGCTGCGCCTGGCTGAAGCCGAAGGGCGCCTCAGACTGTTCTCGGGCGAAACTGCCCCGGCGCCGGGGCTGAGGCTGGTTGAGGTGGGCGGGCATACGCCCGGGCAGGCCATCGTATATGTCCACACGTCGGAGGGCGAGGTGCTGTTGGCATCCGACGCCGTGCACTTCTATGAAGAGCTCGAACGCGACATGCCCTTTACTGCCATCAGCGACCTGCCCGCGATGTATGAGGCATTCGCCATCATCCGGGACGAAATCCGCGAACGCGGGCTCACCGTCGTTCCAGGCCACGATCCGGCCGTCCTCACGCGATTCCGTGCGTGTGAACAACTTCCCGCCGGGGCCGGAATAGCCATTGGCGGGCCCCAAACAACCCACAAGGAGACACCATGACCAGCACCTTCAACGTTGTGGCCCGGTACCGGACCAAGCCCGAAACCACAGAGACCGTCCTCAAACATTTGGGGAAGATGGCGGCCGAAACCCGCAACGAGCCCGGCAATATCTCATACGAGTTCTTCCGCGGAGTCGAGGACGACAAGCAGATCGTCATTCTCGAGAGCTACCACACCGCCGAGGACTTCGACCTGCACCGCCAAACCCAGCACTTCCTCACCATCGGCGCAGTCCACATCATTCCTGAACTTGAATCACGAACGGTCACAACACACGTGACAACAAACGTTCCCCAGGAAGCCCCCTAGACCGGAAAGCGGCGCGCACATGAAAGCAGATTCGTTGTTCGCCGAAGAAGGAATGAGCCAGAACTGGGCCGGATTGCGCCTGGGGCAGCAGGTGTCGGTCCAAGAGCCTGCAGGCGAACCCTACCCGGCCGCCATTGATGCCCTCACCGAGGACAACGGTGTGGTCTGGATCGTTTCGGAGCGCGGATACCAGCGCAAGGCGTTTGACTACCGCGAAGGGGTCATCCTCACACCATCGTGAGGATGACCCGGCCTTCTTTTGCCGTTTCCCACCTGTCCACAGGAGGTTCCCATGAACAGCACGCGACATTCGCAATCGATCATGCGTGCGCTGATCGTCAGCCCGGCAGCGCCGGGCCGGATCGATGTTCTCGACGTCGCGGCGCCGATTGCAAATCACAGTGAAGTGCTGGTCGAAGTTCGTGCCATCTCGCTGAACCGCGGTGAGATGCGGGCCCTTCGCACCGCCGAGGCCGGTATCACCCCCGGGTGGGACTTTGCCGGAGTTCTTCTGGAGGACATCGGCGATCAATTGAAGGCCGGCTCCCGGGTCGCCGGGATTGTGGAGCAGGGTGCCTGGGCCGAGTTGGTCGCCGTCCAGCGAGACTGGATCGCGCCCATTCCCGACGGCATGACTTTCACTCAGGCCGCAGCCCTGCCAACCGCCGGGCTGACTGCATTACGCACCCTGCGGCTGGGCGGGGCAGGCATCGGTGACCGCGTACTGATCACCGGTGCCGCCGGAGGCGTCGGTCAGTTCACGGTCCAACTTGCGGTCCACGCCGGGGCCAAGGTGACCGCACTCGTCAGCGGGGTCGGCGATGTCGAACGAATCAGCTCGCTGGGCGCCCACCATGTCGTGACCGACGTCGAGCAACTTCGCCAGCGATTCGACGTGATCATCGAGTCGGTGGGCGGCGAAATACTGGGCCGTGCGCTGTCCATGCTGGATCCGCGCGGCAGCCTGGTCACGTTCGGGAACACGTCTGATGCGCCAACCACCTTCAACGCCAGGGACGTCTACAACGGTGCCCTCGTGAAGATGCTGGGCTTTGAACTGTTCTTCGACCCGGTTCCGTTCGGCCGGGACCTGGCAGTACTTCTTGGCATGACGGCCCGCGGGGAACTCAACCCGCACGTCGTCGATGTCCTGCCGTGGACGGATATGGCCCACGCGCTTGAACGATTGGACAACAGGGCCGTCGGTGGAAAGCTGATCCTCACCGTCGACCAGTGAGTGGTGCCGCTTACTAATGTCAGGCGGAGCGTGTGGCCTTCTTCGCAGCTGCGTCGAGCGTCTCGGCCGCAAAGCTGGCGAGGGCAATGCTGGCCGCCCGTTCGACATGGGCGCGGCAAAGAGAACTCGCAGCCGCGGCATCCCTGCGCCGGATCGCCTCAACGATACCGTCAAGCTCCGCCAGCGTCTGCTCAAGACGGCCAGGTGTTGAGAGTGTCTGCCTGCGAAGCATCATCACCCGATTGTTGAGCGTCTGCAGCATCTGGGCCAGCACCTGGTTCCCGGAGCCGGCGAAGAGCACTTTGTAGAATCCGTTCTTGGCCTGCAGCATGTCGGAAGGGCTTGCTTCTATGCCTGGCGCACGAAGAGCGTCAACAGCCAGGGCAAGCCGGTCGATGTCATCTTCGGTGGCCCTCACCGTGAAGCCGTAGGCAAGATGGCCTTCGATCAACTGCCGGGCATCGTAGATCTCGCGGGCGTCCTCTTCACTGATAACAGCAACAGAAGGGCCCTTGTGAATGATGTTCGTAATCAGCCCCTCCGCTTGCAACTGCTGCAGCGCTTCCCTCAGCAGGGTTCGGCTGACACCCAGCCTGGCGCAAAGCTCCCGTTCTGAAAGTTTCTGACCGGGCTGGAGCGACCCGTAGAGAATGGCATCCCGCATGGCATTTTCTGCCCGTTTGCGTATCGATGTGTCCTCGCGTTGTATCCACAGGTCACTAGGTGCTTCCATCGCTGCCTCCCGTTGTGCGTCGACTCTCACTCTACCGTCCGCGTTTGTAGTTTCGCCAGAATGACCGATGGTCTGACATTCTCCGGACGGCAGTGGACTGGTTCCAGCCACACGGCAAACGCGTTCTGCCCGAAGGGTTCGGCCGGCGATGCGTGGGAACTCGACGATCCCGATGCCTTCGGGCCCGGCTCCGCCACCACTCGTGATTCCTTGTCTTAGTGTGGGTGGGGCGAACGGCAGGGTGTCCAGATGGGCTAGAGGGCAGAGCCGTCGGCGTCCGTGCGGGGATCGGTGGGGGCGCTTTCCGGCACCAGTCCTTCCTGCTTGAGCTCGGCCCAGAACTCCTGCGGTGCTTCGCTGGCGGCGGCGCGGATGTTCTGCTCGGCCTGGGCTACGTTTTGGGCGCCGAGAACTACCGATGTCACGGCCGGATGCAGCCTCACAAATTCAATGGCAGCGGAGGCCAACTTCACGCTGTGTCTGGCGCAGACATTTTCGATGGCGGACACCGTTGTGACGACGTCGCTGGGGACCGACTGATAGTCGTATGTCATCTCACCGTTCTTTGTTCCGGTTGCGAGAATGCCGGAGTTGAAGACTCCACCTGCGATCACCGAAACATTGCGGTGCTGAAGCTCTGCGAAGGCCGCATGCAAGGGTTCGTGGTTCAGCAGCGTGTAGCGCCCGGCGATCAACGCGCAGTCGATGTCGAATTCGCGGGCGACCTGGACAACCGACTCAGTTTCGTTGACGCCAAGGCCGACGGCGGACACTGCGCCGCTGCTGCGAAGCTCCTCTAACGCCTTGTAGCCGCTGTCGCGCAGTTGTTCGTGATAAATGCCCGCATCGTTCCCGTGCCAGGCCCTGCCGACGTCGTGCACGAGCAGGACATCAATGTAGTCGACGGCAAGACGCTGCTGGCTGTCTTCGAACGACCGCATGATGCCGTCGTAGGTGCAGTCGTGCTCATCGAGGAAAGGAAGTGGGTCCACCCACTCGATGCCGTACGCCGTTTCCTTGGGCCGCGTGCGCTTGGCAGGCTTCAGCACCCGGCCAACCTTCGTGCTGACCACTACGTCATCACGGATCTCCAGTTCCCTGAGGGCGTGCCCGAGGTAGTACTCGGCCTTTCCGAAGCCGTACATGGGCGCGCAGTCGAAGTGGCGAACGCCCCCGCGGAACGAAGCGTCGATCACAGCCTCAAAGTCCCGGTAGCTGGCCTTGGTTCTGAATCCGGCCAGTGGGACAGTGCCCAAACCGAGCGAGGTAATGCGGACATCGGAATTGCCAAGCCTGCGGGAATCCAATTCAAGCCTCTCGTGTTGACGGACTACTCTCTGGTCCGCGGGACTGCCCTCCCGCCGCCGGCAGCACGCCACCGATCCCGCCAGCGTATTACGGTTAATCTGAAATCGATTCAAGTTTTAGATTAATCCACGATCGCCCGTGTTTCAAGGATTTGAGGGGTTCATGTTCCTGAGGACTGACGTAAGAGTGTGACGGTTGACACGCCACCGCTTCCGCTCGGATAATATTGCGTGGCAGTATTACTGTACGACAAACATCAACGATGATGGGATGGAGACGGATATGTCCGAGTACGATCTGATAGTCATTGGCAGCGGCTTCGCAGGCGCGTCCGCAGCATTGAGCTACTGCGAGAATGCGGCCGAACATGGCAGGTCGGGCCGCGTTGCCATTGTGGAAGTCGGCGCCGAAGGCGAACGATCCGGTGGATCGCGCTGGACGATGGCCTGGCTGCGTGTTTACGAAGACAATCGCCTCGATGCGGCATGGAAAGACAAGGTCATGGAAACGTCCAAGGGCCTGGCCGACCTCGACTACTGCCTGGCCCTGGAACGCGAGGCGCCGGGAACTATGAAGTACCTCGAGGACCACGGCATCGAGATCTACCAGCACTGGGAGAAGGACGTCGCTCTCGAGTACGAGACCGACAAGAGCATCAAGTGGCCCGTCGGCGGCGGTCTGCAGATCGTCAACAATCTCTTGAGCCATTACGAGAAGTTTGATGGCGCCGAGATCCTGTACGAGACGGAAGCCGTCAAGCTGAGCCTCTCCGATGCGGGACGCGTCAACGGGGTTGTCGTCCGCGGTAAGGACGGCCTGCTCCGCACGCTGAGTTCCAATGCGGTGGTGGTCGCCAGTGGCGGCTTCGAGGGCAACCCGGAAATGCTGACGCAGTATTTGGGCAACGACGCAGTCGATATCAAGCCCATCGTTCCCGGGCTGGTCCGGAACAAGGGTGCTGGCATCCGCATGGCCATGGAAATCGGCGCCGACACTTCCGGCCAGTTCGACATGTTCCACTCCGAGGTGGTGGACTCCCGCACACAGCGTCCGGACGCTGTGATCTGGGGGCATAACTACGGCATCTGCGTCAACCAGGACGGTCAGCGCTTCTTCGACGAGGGCGAGGACTACCTCTTCGCGCACTTCGAGCTCCTTGCCTACGAAGTGTGGAAGAACCAGCGCCAGAAGGCCTACTTCATCACCGACAAGCCGGTCATGGACCGGATGCGTCCAGGCTGGGTCTACGAAACAACCGACCTGGAGCCGGAGGAAGGTGCAACGCTCGCCGAACTGGCAGGCAAGCTCGGCCTCGATCCGGACGCCCTGGAATCCACGGTCCAGGAGTTCAACGCGGCAACGCCTGGTGGTCCGTTCCAGCCTGAAATCCTCGACGGTTTGGGTACTGCGGGCATCACCCCCCCGAAGTCCAACTGGGCTAACCGCATCGAATCCGGTCCGTTCTACGGCTACCCGCTGGAGGCAAGGATCACCTTCACTTACGGCGGCCTGAAGGTCGACACTGAGGCGCGAGTGGTCTCGAGCGGTGGAGTCAAGATTCCAGGGCTATATGCCGCCGGTGAAATTACCGGGCTGTTCTACCACGAGTACCCGCCGGCTACGTCATCGCTGCGGTCGATGACGTTCGGCCGCGTGGCCGGTGCCAATGTCGTGAAGGACCTGAACGCCGCCGAGGCCGGAAACGCGTCGGCTCCGGCCGCGACCCGGGCCGCGGAAGCAGCAGACAAGGATTCCGCGCTCCTGCCGCCTTCGGAGGCTGCTTCAAAGGCGGCGGAAGCTGCCGCGTCTCGCGGCTAGCGGAAGTCCGCCACATTGTTCCGAAGAAAATAGCCGACGGCGCGTTCCTTGAGCACCTGTTCAAGGGACGCGCCGCTTCCCGTGGAGGACAATCATGAGCACAATGAGGATCTTCGAGATGCCGCGCATTGAGCGCGTTATCGAAGGTGCCGGGACGCTGTTCCAAATCCCGGCTGAGATGGAGGGCCGGGGGCTTCACAACGCCTTGGTCATCACTGGAAGAACCATCGGCGCCAGCGAGCCGTTCCGCAGGTTGCTTGATGATCTCGGTCCCAAGGCCGTGGCAGTCCACTCCAGGGTGGAGGCGCACAACCCGACCGACGGCATCGCGGAGCTGATCAGGACGGCACGGTCCAGCGGAGCCGACGTCGTCATCGGCATCGGCGGTGGATCCGCGATTGATGCCGCAAAGCTGACCGCCCTCGGCATCAGCGAAGGAATCGAACAGCCGGACGAACTGCTCCGCTACAGCATTTCACATGGGTTGCCGCCCCTCTCGGGAACTCCGTTGCCCATCATCGCTGTTCCGACGACTCTGTCAGCGGCGGAATGGAACGGGGTCGCCGCCTTCGTGGACAAGTCGACGCGTCGCAAGGAGCTTGCGCGCTACCTCGAACTGACGCCCACCACCATCGTGCTTGACCCCGCGCTGTCCGCGCTGACCCCAAGGCAGCTTTGGACTACCACCGGGGTCCGGGCCATCGATCACTCCGTGGAGATTGCGTACGCGACCAATGCACACCCGTATACAACAGCGTTGTGCACCGCAGCATTGGAAATTCTCGCAAGGGACCTCCCCCGTACCGCTCAGGACCCCCAGGATTTCGAAGCAGCCCTACGTTGCCACCAGGCCGCGTGGATGTCGCTCATCGGGGTGCACAACGTCCCCGTTGGGCTCTCGCATGCCATCGGACACCAGCTCGGAGCTGCCGGAGTCCCGCACGGTGTGACATCCTGCATCACCTTGCCCCATGTCATGCGGTTCTTCGAACCAGCAACGGAAAAACAACAAGCAGTAATGGCGCGAGTCCTCGCCAGCGCGAGGGGCAGCAGCACCAAGCTCCCGGCCGCCGATGAAATGGAGCTGTTGTTCGCGAAGCTGGGAGTGTCAACAGGGATCAGAGATTTTGACCTATCGCCGGAGGTTCTGGAAAACGTTGTGGAGGCCACCATGGGTGAGGCGGAAGCCGTACTCCGGCAGGCGCCCCGCCCGGTTTCTGCCGAAGACGTGCGATCCATCCTGAAGGAGGCCTACTAGCAGGCAGCATAAGGACGCCTCGGCGGGTTCTTTTCGACCAGCGCGGGAGGCGACATGTCGGGCCCACCGCCAGCGGGTCACTGTCTTGAATCCAGGATTCAGGAGCGCTCGTCCCGGTCGTTTCCGGGACGAGCGCTTTCTGTTCTCGTGCCCCCGCGGGGGCAGGATCCTGACGGGGTCGGGTCAGGGCATGCCTACCCACGCATCCGAAGTCACGTGCTGTGAATCACATCGGACTATTGCGCCCCATGCCGGACGGATCTTATACTCATCATACGAACGCATTATTGTATGACAAAAAGTCATTGCGACAATCAGGAAGAGTCCGTGTGTGTTCCGGATGAAGCCTACGCAACGGCCCGGACAGTGCGTGTCGCCGCGCAAAAAGGTAAATCTCGGAGGAGTGAGTAATGGTCAAAGAGGACCAGAACGTCGGCACTATCCTGCAATGGCCCACGCCGAACAGGCCGCAATGCCGGTCTGCCGGCGGTCATGCAGTTCAAGCGCGCCAACAGTGGGGGCGCTGACATGAACACCGCTGAGCCACAGTCCCCGCTTCGTAACCCACCTTCGGAAGCCGGAGACGGCGAATCCAGGGTATCCATCAGTAAAGTGGCCAAGTCCTTCGGTGAAACCAAGGCGCTTCGGGAGGTCAATTTTTCCGCCACGGCAGGCGAGATCCACGCCATCGTGGGCGAGAACGGCAGCGGCAAAAGTACCCTCGCCAAGGTCATGTCCGGCATCGTCATCCCCGACGCGGGAACAGTTGGCGTCAACGGCCGCACGGTTACAAGTCCGTCAGAGGCGCTGGGCAACGGAATAGCCACAGTCTTTCAGGAAGTGCTGGTCGCAGAAGGTGCCAGCATCGCTGACAACGTGTTCATAGGAACACAAGGGCTGTGGCGCTCGAGAGTGTCCCGAAAGGAGCAGAACCGGCGCTCCGCCGAACTGCTCGAATCCTTGATTGGGCATCCCATGGATCCCACCGCCATGGTGGAAAGCCTTTCCCTTGCCGACCGGCAGTGGGTCACCATTGCGCGAGCCCTCATCCGCTCGCCCAAAGTCATCATCTTCGATGAATCAACGGCGGCACTGGACCTCCCCGGAGCCGCCAGGCTGTACTCCGAAATGGAAAGGCTGCGCTCTGACGGCGTGTGCGTCATCATCGTCACGCACCGCATTGCCGAATTGACGACTTTCGCTGACCGGGCCACCGTGCTGCGGGACGGAGTCGACGTCGGCGTGCTCAGCGGCGATGAAATCACCGAAAGCCGCCTGATCGAGCTGATGACCGGCGTCGCCGCGAAGGGCGGCCTGGCCGCCGGCACACAGCATCATCAGCGACTTTCCAAGCATCCGCAGGAAAAGATCGTGCTCCGCGCCCAGGGCCTGGTTGCAGTTCCGGGCGCTCGGCCGTCCGATTTCGAACTGCGCAGTGGCGAGATCGTCGGCTTCGCCGGTTTGGATGGCCAAGGTCAGGCGGAATTCCTTCAGGCACTGACGGGCGTCCGGCCAACCCCCGCAGGAACAGTGGCTGCACTGGGGCCGGAAGGGGAATTCCTCCCCATCAATTCCCTGGCCGGGGCCGTGGACGCCAAGGTTTCCTACATCTCCGGAGACCGACGGAAAGAGGGAATCTTCCCCAACCTAAGCATCGCGGAAAACTTCGGCATGCCGCTGTACCGCAGACACAGACGCGGCGGGGTCATCGACCGATCAGCGATAAGTGCCAAGTTCAAAGACATGTCCAACACACTGAAGTTGCGGGCCGGAGCACCCTCGAACCCCATCACTTCGCTCAGCGGCGGAAACCAACAGAAGGTGCTGATCGGGCGCGAGTTGGCACAGCAACCGCGCGTTGTCGCCCTGAACGACCCTGCTCGTGGGGTGGATGTCAGGACGAAGCGGGAACTGTACGTCCAGCTGGACGCACTAGCGGGCAGCGGAGCCGGCGTCATCTACCTGTCCACCGAAATTGACGAACTCATCGGTCTATGCGACAGGGTTGCAGTGTTCCGCGACGGCGCGTTGCTCGGTTGGGTGGTTGGTCAGCAGATAACGTCCGACCGGATCCTTGCTGGCATGTTCGGTCATCTGGAGTCCGATTTTGACGTCGAGAAAGCAATGGTGGAACAGTCATGAAGCCTCAAAGCCCATTCGGCCGGCTCACGAACCGTACATCGTACGCGTTTGCAGCGTGGGGCCTACTTATCGTCCTCCTGGTCGTGTGCTCTATTCGCGCGCCCTACCTCTTTACTGCCAGTGGCATCGGCGGGCTGCTGGTGTCCGCGGGACCACTCGTTCTGGTCGTCATGGGCCTGACCGTGACCGCCCTCGTAGGCAGCGGAGTGGACCTCTCCGCCGGACCCTTGATGATCTTCGTTAATGTCACTCTTGTCCGGGTCTTTTTCGACAACCAGATCGGCAGCCCTGCGCTGGTGATCGCATGGGCGCTCGGCATCGGCGTACTCATCCAGGTCCTGCAAGCAGTAGTGATCACCGTAGCCAGGATTGAGCCGGTCATCGTGACACTTAGTGCTTTCCTGGCGTTGTCCGGCATCAATCTGGTCATTCTCACGCAGCCCGAGGGGCAGGCTCCCCGCTGGCTGGCCGAATGGGGCGCGGGACGTTCGATCCTTGCCCCCATGACCGTATTGCTGTTGGTGGCCATCGCAGGCTGGTGGGCGTTCTCGCGCTCCCCGCTGTTCACCAGCATTCGGCTGGTCGGATCCAACCAGCGCACGGCCTTTGTCAGTGGTGTTCCCGTGGTGGCGGTCAGGATCGTCGCCCACGGTGTTTCCGGGCTGCTCATCGGCGCGGGCGGATTGGCCTACACCGGGCAGATCGCCTCGGGAAACCCAACGCAAGGCGGAACCTACACCCTTGCCGCCATCACTGCACTGGTCCTGGGCGGCATCAGCCTCGCCGGCGGCCGTGGCGGCGTCCTGGGAGCCATCCCGGGAGCTATCGCCGTCACCCTGATTTCCTTTACCCTGACGACCTTCTCGCTCGGAACACTCGCCTCGTTTGTCGTGCAGTTGTCGTATGGGCTCATCTTGGTGCTCGCGCTGTTGATCAGCGTGATAATCCCCGCAGTGTGGCGCAAACGCCAGGAGGCAAAGGCATGACAACCGTCGAGAGCTCACCGACAGAACGCAAGAGCACGATGCCAGGACGGGTCTCGGCCCAGAAGAACATCATCCTCGGTCTGGTGATGCTGGCCGGCCTCTTGATCGTGGGAGCCGCCACCGTCGAGGGGTTCCTGTCCGGACCAAACCTCCGGTCAATGCTCCTGCTGGGCGCATTCCTGGGTCTGGCATCGGTAGGCCAGACACTTTGTGCACTGCTTGGCGGCCTGGACCTGTCGATTCCATATCTCATCGGTTCCGCCAATATCGGAACTCTTTACATGATCAGCGCCGGTGTGCCGGCCGGCCTGGCCATCCTCATCGTTCTCCTTCTTGGCCTTGGAGTCGGCATACTCAACGGTCTCCTCAGCCTGCACCTTCAGAACCAGGCACTCATCGTTACTTTGGGTGTCGGATTCGCCACCGTGGGTGCGACGCAAGTCTTGACCAGCGCAGGTGCGTCCAACGCGGGCGGCACCAGCGGCGTCGTTCCTGAATGGCTTGCCAACATCTCCTCCCTCAACGGTGAGACTCTCGGGATGCCCGTACCTCCCATCGTGGTCATCTGGATTCTCCTGGCGGCCGCCCTCGTCTTGGTGATGCGATACACGTGGTTCGGCCGCAGCACCTATGCACTTGGTGGAAACCGGACGGCAGCACGGCTGATGCTGATCTCCGAACCGCGCCGCTGGGTAACGGTTTACGCCATGAGTGGACTGTTCTCCGCAGTCACAGGCGTTCTCCTGCTGGGCTTCACGGGCGGGGCATTTGTGAGGGTGGGTGACCCGTATCTGTTCCTCACTGTTGCCGCCGTGGCAGTCGGTGGAACTTCTCTCTTGGGCGGACGCGGGGGTTATGGCAGCACTGTCGTGGGTGTCTTGGTGCTCATCGCGCTGACCTCGCTACTGGTGGGATACGGGCTGAACAACAATGCCCAGCAGTTCGTGCTTGGCCTGCTCATCGTCCCGCTAGTCGGTTTCTATGCACGCAATCCACACATCCGCCAGCAAATCTAACGCGCCCACCAAAGGAAAAACCGTGAACACGAACCCGACAGCTACCCAAACGTCACAGCAGAGCCCACAGTGGCAAGCAGGAATCACCGTGCGACGGGAGGTTCTGGGCGATTCATATGTCACCGAATCCCTCGAACGCACGGCGGGCACGGAAAGCGAGGCGCTCCAGGCGCACATCACAGAAACGGTGTGGGGAGCAGTATGGAACCGGCCGGGCCTGGACAGGCGCAGCCGCAGCCTGCTTAACATCGGTATGCTCGTAGCCCTCAACCAGCACCATGAACTCGCCGTCCATGTGCGCGGCGGGCTCCGCAACGGTCTGACTCGTGGCGAAGTCGTGGAGTCGATCCTCCACGCAACCGCCTACTGTGGGGCGCCAGCCGGGCTCGCCGCCATGCGCGTGGTCCAGAAGGTGCTGGATACCGAGGCAGCCGCCGGAGCCGCTCCCGACCAAGGCGCATGACGCCCGGGCCGGCATTCCGACAGACCCCGAAGAGCCGCCGTCGTACCCTGCAAGGTGCGACGGCGGCTCTTTTGGGCGTTCGGGTCGGGGAAAACGGATGTCCTTAGTCCGTGGTCCCCTGGTCAACCCGGGCTGGCGGAGGTGCCTTGGCGGCGGATGGCGGCCACGAGGGGTCGACTGCTTTAGGGGCGGGCTTGTGCGGTCTTATTGGGGGCTGGTCTGGGACCTGGCCACTGCTCTGTGGCCCTCCGGATGGGGCCCTCTTTATAGTAAGCGCGCCTGAGCGGAGTTGCTTCGGGCAAGGACTGGGGCCATCCCACTCACACAAAGGAAGCCCCGGACAGGATCTGAACTGATCCCCGAAAGTTGGACTGAGAATTCAGTTCTGGCTCTCGGGGAGGAGTTAATGTATGGCTGCAGTTCGTTATCGGAGGAACCGCGCAAGGCCGGGGTAGCGTTGTTCGAGACCCTGTTGGGGCGCCAAATCCGTGGCAGCAAGGCTAGGGGTGGGCGCACGGGCTGCGGGTTATATGGCCGGTGGAGAGTTCGCGGAGGTACGACGCTAGTGACCAAGCCAACCAAGCGGCTGTTTTCGTTTGGGTTCAAGCTCGCTGTTGGGCTGCGGTATCTGGCGGGAGAGACCAAGGTTGCCCTGGCAAGGAGTTCCAGCTGTCCTACCCGGAGCTGATCAAGACGTGGGCACGCCAGTATCGGAATGAGGGCGAAGACGGCCTGCGCCCGAAACCGAAAGGCCGCCCAAAAATAGATCCCGAGGCCCCGGCGCAGCCAGAGTCGGAACTGCTCAGGCAAGGTGGACGATCGCGAAGAAGACCGTGTTGAAGCTGATGCGTTCGCTGGGGCTGGTATGCAAAGTCCGGCGGAAGAAGCGCTACGTTTTCTATCAAGGCGGGCAGGGCACGATTGCCCCGAACCTGCTGAACCGGGAGTTCGACACCCATGCCCCGAATGAGAAGTGGGTTACTGACGTGACCGAGTTCGGCGTCGGTGACCGGAAGCTCAACCTCTCACCGGTCATGGACCTCTTCGCCCGGCAGATCATCTCCCACGCCATCGGCTCGTCTCCGAACCTTGGAGCTCACCAACGCTTCGCTGCGCCAGGCTTTGACGACGCTTCAGGACCGGCAGAAACCGCTCGTGCATTCGGACCAGGGTTTCCAGTACCATCACGCCTCGTGGCGCACTCTCCTGGAGGGTGCCGGCGCGGTCCAATCGATGTCACGTAAGGGCAACTGCTACGACCATGCCGTGATGGAGATCTTCTCCGTCCACCTCAAGGAAGAATTCTTCCACCGCGTCCGGTTCCTCAGCACCGACGAACTGGCGGCCCAGCTGAACGAATACATCCGCTGGTACAACACCGAACGGATCTCGACAAAGCTCAAGGGCCTGAGCCCGGTGCAATACCGTGCTCAGGCCCTCGCGGCTTAGGCCCTTACTCGACCAGTCCAACCTCCGGGGACCAGTTCAATCCCCTGTCCGGGGCTTCAGCCGCATCTCTGAATGGCGAATGGCTTTATGGCTTCTTCCAAGTGAACGGGTCACTGGGGTGGGTAAAGAATGCGTCAAGCTTCTTTCCGGTCAACCACCCATCGGCGGGCTCGAGCCAGCCATCGGCGTTGGGGTCGCAGTCCGTTCCGAGTGTCTTTTTCACTTCGTCATAGCTGATCGGCGACACACTGAGCACGATGGACTGGATCTTTGGTCCCTGCTGCTGCAGGATGCGCACCGCTGTTTCGACACCCAGTTCCATCTCGCCCTTGGGAGGCCAAATGTTGTAGCCCGTGGTTGCGAATTCAGGATGGTTGACCCAGTAGCAGGCCGCACCCGTCTCGCCGCCGATGTTGATGGGGACAACGGGCCGCCCCGACTGCTGGAGCGCCTGCAAGGCTCCTGTGGCCGACGCCGGCTGCGCGACAATGCCGTCCAGCTGGCCAGGGTGGGTAGCGAGGAACTTCTGGACCTCCGTCTTGGTGACCGGAGCCGACCACATACCGTTGACCGAACCCACCAGCTTGATTCCTGGATACTCCTTCAACGCGTCCTGGACTCCGGACTCAAAGTCAATGGCATTCGTTGCCCCGGGCACTCCCTGGACGTCGAGAACGTTGCCCTTGCCGCCGATCTTGTCGAACACGGACTTGGCGAACACCTTCCCGGCATCCCGGTAGTTCGTGACCGCACTCACACTGTAAGGCGAATCAACGTGCCCACTCCAAGCGACAAAGGGAACGCCTTTGTCGTTTGCATACTGAATTGACTGGTTGAGGGCCGTTTTGGCCGAGCAGCAGGCGATCAGAATGTCTACACCTTGGTCGACGAGCTGCCGGATCTGCTGGTTCTGGACAGTGTCGTCTCCACCCGACTGGGCGACGATGACCTCCTTGATCAGCCCCGCCTTCTTATACCGCGGCACGATGTCATTCATGAGGTGGTCCATTGCCGTCGTCTGCCATGAGTTGCCCGCGTACGGACTGGCGTACCCGATAGTCCACGGCGGGGGCCCTTTTGGCTGCCAGCCATCGACATACGGCGTCGGGCCCGTCAGCGCGTCTGCATTTGCGTACGCCTTCTGCGCATCCGCTGGAAGCGTGGACAAGGCGCTTTGGGAAGCCGTACCAGCACTGGCCGAGGACCCTGCCCCGGCAAAGTCGTTTCCGCCGCCGCAAGCCGTGAGGGCCAACATGCCGCTGATAGCCAACGCCCATCCCGCCAGCGACCGCCTTCCGGGGCTCTTCACCCGACGTCGTGGTGTACGGGCCTGGTCTTCATTGACCATTCTGCTACTCCTTTTGATAGTCCGATCTGGACGGGAGACAGAGGAGTCACCCGCACAACGGAGAATGCATGCCGGCTCGGTGTGTATTAGTGACGAATGTACGACAATCATAACGAGCCGATGCGATGATTATAGGAGCGGCGCAGCCCACATGCAACAGTTTTGGAACCCTAAGCGGCGTTTCCGTAGCCTTGACGTCGTCCTTGTATATTCTACGATCGTCTGACATTCTGCCACTACATGGATATTGCGGAGGCACGCCGACGACGACGGAGTATTTGATGGCAGATCACATGAAGGTCCATGTTCTTGAAACCGGGACCATGGAAGCGGACATGACGTGGCTCCTCCTTAAGCCCGGCCGCATCATCGCCGACCGCCACGACAAGGAAATGAAACGCGAATGGGGCGACATTCCGACGCATGCGGTGCTGATCGACCATCCTGAGGGAAAGATCCTGTGGGACACAGGCGTCCCACGGGACTGGGAAAAACGCTGGGAACCCAGCGGGTTTGTTGACTATTTTCCGGTCAAGGACGACGCCTCCGGAGAGCCTGACTACCTCGACTCCTCGCTCGCCCAGCTGGGGCTTGCCCCCGACGACATCGACATCGTGGTCTTATCGCATCTCCATTTCGACCACGCCGGAAACGCCCGGCTGTTCGACAATGGCAAGACGCGGATTCTGGCGAACCGAAAGGAGCTCGAAGGCGTCAGCGGAATTACCGGGGATTCCCTCGGCGGCCACCTGAAGGTCGACTTCGAGGGCCTGAACATCGAAGCAATCGACGGCGACACGAGTATTGTCCCCGGAGTCAGTGTCATAGACACTCCGGGTCACACCTGGGGAACCATGTCCCTTATGGTTGATCTGCCCGAAGACGGCATGAAAATCTTCACTTCGGATGCCGTCTACCTCCGGGATTCCTTTGGTCCCCCTGCGGTGGGCGCAGCCATCGTCTGGAACAATCTCCAGTGGCTTGAGTCTGTGGAAAAAATCCGCCGGATCGCTGAGAAAACCAATGCCGAAGTGATCTTTGGGCACGACTCCGGGCAGCTTAGCCAGCTGCGGCTCGCACCGACGGGTCTTTACCAGTGATTCTTTACGATTTCCTTTGCGCCGAAGGTCACCGCTTCGAAGCAGGGCTCGCATCAATGCATGCAGAAAACCCCGTCTGCCCGGCCTGCCAAACACCCACCCAGCGGCGGCCCACCGCCATTCGGCTTCACGGACGGGCCGACCCGGGCCCGTCCCAGGCGGAACGTCCACGCAGTTGGGAGCAGGTGAACAAGGGAGACCCCGAAACGGTTCGAGGGTGGCAGAAGGCCATCGAACAGCGGGAAAAGCTTGAGGCCAAGTACCCGGAGTTGGCCGGCGACAACCGGCCTGTTCTCGCTCACGAGGGAATCTTTGCCCTCAACCCGCTAAGGGTGGGAGACGATCTTGCCACGTCCATAGCCCAGGCTACACAAGCTTCGTCAGCGACGAGGCTGGAAACCTAAGAATCGAACGGCTCGTCCACGGCAGCAATCCTGCCCGGGTCATCGTTAGTGCTTTCTCAGGTTCCTGGCCGGTCTTGCTGGCGTGGTCCTCACTTCTCAGCAGGGTACGGCGACGGCGGCCTGAGCCGGCGCGGGCTCCTCCTGCCATCAATTGCGGCGGCCAGCATCGGCGCGCATCCGCCGTGGCCGGCGGCGTTTCGCGGCCGGTAATGTCGCTATCGGTGCCTGAACGTCACGTTGGTCCCGATCGGCGCAGCGGCGATCGGCCTCGATCCCAGCCTCGAGTAGTCGTCTTTGGATTCGTCATCGACCCGGCGGTTGCTGCCTCCGTCGACAGAAGCATGAACACGCCCAACTCTTAGCCAGTAATGACCCGCGAGGGACTTCCTCGCGGGTCATTACTCCATCCGGCTAGAGCGTGGAGTTGTCGATGACGAAGCGGTAGCGGACGTCGGAGGCCAGGACACGTTCGTAGGCCTCATTGATCTTGCTGGCCGGAATGACTTCGATCTCAGAACCCAGCCCGTGCTCGGCGCAGAAGTCGAGCATTTCCTGGGTTTCGCGGATGCCGCCGATCATGGACCCGGCGAAGGACCGGCGGCCGGTGATGAGCGAAAACGCGTTGACGGGCAGCGGCTCGGCCGGCGCCCCGACATTGACCAGGACGCCGTCGAGGCCCAGCAACTGCAGGTAGGCGCTGATATCGATAGACGCGCTGACCGTGTTAATGATCAGGTCGAAAGAGCCCGCGAGGGCCTCAAACGTCGTGGGGTCGCTCGTGGCGTAGTAGTGGTCGGCCCCCAGGCGCAGGCCGTCTTCCATCTTCTTCAGGGACTGGGACAGTACCGTGACCTCGGCACCCATGGCGTGGGCGATCTTGACGGCCATGTGTCCGAGTCCACCCAGACCGACGACGGCGACCTTCTTGCCCGGCCCGGCTTCCCAGTGGCGCAGCGGGGAGTAAGTGGTGATCCCCGCACACAGCAGGGGCGCGGCGGCATCGAGTTCCAGGGCATCCGGGATCCGCACGACGAAGTCCTCGGCCACTACCACGTGGCTGGAGTAGCCGCCCTGTGTGATGGAGCCGTCACGGTCCACCGCACCATAAGTGCCGGTGTTCCCGGCGAGGCAGTACTGCTCCTCACCCTTCAGGCAGTTGACGCACTCGCGGCAGGAATTGACCATGCAACCGACGCCGACACGGTCTCCGATTTTGTGGCGGCTCACTTCTGTGCCGACTTCCGTGACGATGCCGGCAATCTCGTGACCGGGTGCGAGGGGGTACTGTTGCGGTCCCCAGTCGCCGCGGACGGTGTGGATATCGGAATGGCAGATCCCGGCGTATTTGATCTCGATGAGGACGTCGCGCGGACCGACCGCCCGGCGAGTGATCTGGGTGGGAACAAGGTCCCCGGATGCGGATGGGGCAGCGTATGCGGTGACGGTTGGCATGATTCTCCTGGTGTGGCCGGTCAGACGAGACAGGCGTGGCTGGTGATGTTCGACCCGAACAACGGGGTTTACCAGTTTTGGCGGGTAGGGGAAATGATCAGATCGTTGACGGTGGTGTTGGCTGGTTGGTTGAGGGCGTAAACCACGGCGGCGGCCACGGCCTCAGGCGTGATGGCCAGTGCGTTGAGCTCCCTGGCTGCCTCGCGTCCCGCAGGATCGTCCACTTTCTCCGCCCAGCCCGTATCGATGACGCCGGGGCTGATAGTGCTGGACCGGATTCCGTGATGAACGCCGAGTTCCTTTCGCATGCTCTCCGTAATGGCATGGACGAAGAATTTGGTGGCGCTGTAGACGCCTGCAGACTCTCCGATCTGATGACCGGCGACGGAGGCCATGTTGAGGATGTAGCCGGAGTTCTGGTCCAGCATGGATGGCAGGACGGCCTGGATGCCGTTGAGGTACCCGCGGATGTTGGTGTCAATCATCCGGCCCCAGTCGTCAACGGCCAGATCCTTCCATGCGGAGAACAGCATGAGTCCTGCGTTGTTTACCAGGATGTCCAGCCGGCCGAAAGTCTCGATGGTGTAGGCAGCCAACTGCTGCATGTCAGCGGCATTTGTAACGTCGGTGACCCGCGAGGTGGCGGTGCCGCCAGCCTCGTGGATCTCTGCAACCAGCGCACTGAGGCGGGCTTCGGTTCGGGCCCCGAGGACCAGCTTCGCCCCCTCTGCGGCCAAGGCCTTGGCGGCCGCGGCACCGATGCCTGAGGATGCGCCCGTGATGATCACGACTTTGTCTTGCAAGTGGTTCATGGCGAACTCCTAGTGCTTGCGCCGCTGTACGGCGTAGCCGTACTGTTCGGGCCATTGGGGATCCAGGCCAAGGGCCTGGGCGGCCTGCTGCGGCCAGTACGGGTTGCGCAGGAGCTCACGACCGAGGAAGACGGCGTCTGCCTGTCCCTCACTGAGGATCTCCTCCGCCTGATTTGCGTCGGTAATCAGGCCGACGGCGCTGGTGGGGATGCCGGCCTGGTCACGGGCCTGGGAGGCGAAGGGAACCTGGTAGTTGGGACCTGCCGGGATCTTGGCGTCACGGACCATGCCACCGGTGGAAACGTCAAGGAAGTCAACGCCATGGGCGTGAAGTTCCTTGGCGAGGCGTACCGTGTCCTCGCTCGTCCAGCCTTCGCGAGAGTCGTCGTCGTTCTCCGTCAGCCAATCGGTGGCTGATGTGCGGAAGAATACCGGAAGCTTCTCGGGCCAGACTGCCCTGACGGCGTCCACGACTTCCAGCGCAAACCGCATCCGGTTTTCAAAGCTGCCTCCATAGGCGTCAGTGCGGTGGTTAGAGACAGGTGACAGGAACGAGTTGATCAGGTAACCGTGAGCTCCGTGGATCTCGACGACGTCGAAGCCTGCCTTCGCCGCTAGCCTGGCAGACTCAGCGAAATCGGTGACGAGTTGTGCGATCTCTTCGATGGAAAGCTCCTGCGGAGTGGGCAGCCCGTTGAAGGGCTCCGGGCTGGGAGCGACAGCCTGCCAGCCGCCAACACCCTCGGCCAAGTAGCTGTCGGAGATCCAGGGCTTGTCCACCGAAGCCTTTCGCCCTGCATGGGCCAGCTGGATTGCCGGGACTGCACCGTAGGAACGGATGGCGGCGGCAACGCGGGCGAAAGACTCCTGCTGGCGTTCGTTCCACAGGCCCAAGTCCCACGGACTGATACGCCCGTCAGGACGGACACCAGTTGCCTCAACCATCACCAGGCCGGCACCACCGGCGGCGCGGCTGGCTAGGTGCGCCACGTGGAAGTCGGTGGGCACGCCTGTTTCGGGGCCCTCAGAAGCCGCGGAATACATGCACATCGGGGCCATCCAGACTCGATTCGGAATCTCCAGATCCCTAAGTTTCAACGGCGCGAAAAGATTGCTCAAGGGAATTCTCCTTCTCTTGGACTGATGGAGGACGAGCGCCGGCGTTGTGCACCGGACTACCGTAATACGATAATCCTCGTAGTATGGAGGTTGTCAAACTACGATGATCGCCGTACTTTGAATGATGGGAACCGAAGAGAGGGCAAAGACCATGCAGCACGTGGAAGAAATCGCCGGGACGGGGCGCTTACTGACTCACCCGAAGCCCGAAGAGATTCGCATTGAGAACGTGCTTCACGCACTGTCCGACCCCATCCGGCTGCGCATCGTACGGGAGCTGGCCGACAGGCACGAGGACATGGCCTGCGTTGCCTTCGGACTTCCAGTCAGCAAATCGACAGCCACGCACCACTTCCGCGTGCTCCGCGAAGCGGGCATCATCAGGCAGCATTGTTACGGCACTTCCCGTGTCAGCCGGCTGCGCCACAACGACCTCGATTCCCTGTTCCCTGGATTACTGGCCGCCGTGCTGCAAGCGGCAGGTCGTACGCCGCAACCTGGGGCAGCCCCGGCCCAAACGTGACACTCAGAACGGGCTATCAAGTCGTGTGGGTCGTCGCGCAGAAGACTCGGATCCAAAAGGCCTTTGGCTGCCGGGAAGGTGCGGTCATCACGCCGGCATAGCCTGATGCGCCTTGGTTTCAGGCAGCGACGATGCAGCCTTCCATGGCACAGGCTTGTCTGTGTTTTCCCCATTCCGTCGGATGATCATCTGCGGGAGAGCGCCCACGGATTGTCCAGCGCTCCAGGTAGTTCTCGATCTGTGCGGCGTGGAGTGTTGTCGTTGCATCAGTCCGAAGTCGCTCGGCGGCCAGAGAGAGCAACTTAACGGCCGCAACGATGGTGGAGGGGTTTTCGAGGCCCTTTTGTGCAGCGTCTTCCCACGCGGATGAACCCTCGCAGATGTCTCGCGCCTTGCCGGCGGTATTAGTATCGGATATCAGCGCGGCGATCACGGCAGCGGGCACCGCCCACCAGCAGCCAGGCTGAGCGTCCAGGTATCTGACTTCAAAGTAGCCCCGGGGCCGAACATGTGGGAACAGCGTGCTGAGATGCTGTTGCAGATCCTTGAGGTCGGCCGGGGGGCGGTCAGGAACTGCCGACGTCCCCATGAGCAGCCATTCACGGAATGTGAGCCCGGCCGGAGCTCGCCAATGGCCTTCCGCTCGACGAATCATCATCAGAGGGGCGTCCAAGGCCCACTGGGCATACGCTTCAGCCGGATTATCCTGTGTTGTGGAATGTGGGACGCCTGTCCGGGAAGGGTCCAGGGCGAGCCATGCGGCAAGTCGTGTGCTCTTCCAGCCGCTTCGTCGGCCACCGATCCAGGCGGAGTTGGCGAACGTTGCGGCCAGGGCCGGACCGATCGCATAGAGGAGATTCCAGCGCTCACGGATTTCGGCATCACTCGTGCCTGCTTCGATGTTTACCTGCAGTGATGCAGTGGAGCACATCATGGTCGAGCCTGCCGGCGCCCAGGGCTGAAAATACTGCTCCATGGCCGCGTAGCGGGGTGCTTGCGTGATCCGCTTCGGTTCCCGGAAAGGATCCACGCCCTCGCCAATCAGGGAAGCTCCAAGTTCTGCAGCCCGCTGTCGCAGCGCACCCAAGCTCCGGTGCACGGATTGAATGATCTGTGGGAGGCCGGCTTCCGGGTGCGAGCTGAGCTCAAGCTGCCCGCCGGGTTCCAGGGTCAGGCTGCCAGCAACTTCCACGTTCCTCAACTCCGAGAACAGCCGCCGGTAATTGTCTTCAGGGAACGGAAGCTCCAGGGATGGATCTCCGGCGCGGCCCACGAGGAGTTCGAGTTCAAGTCCGATGCGCCCTGTGGGGCCGGGTGTGAAGCATGTGCTCTGGATCCAGTCCTCGGCGTCACAGACCGTCAAGGGCTGTTCCTGCTGACTCATGAGGTTGTGCGTTCTGAGCGGCGGATCTCGTTGGAAGTCACGGGTTGGGTTTCCTCTCAAGAAAGGGTTGGGTGGGCCGCAACTATGTGCCGGCGCACCCAACCCCCCAATAGCGCGCGCATGCGGCACGCGGGCCTGGTCAGGCGGGGATGTCGCCGTCGTAGCGCTCCGCGCCGGGGAGCGGGGTAACCCACGGCTGGGCGGACTGGCACCAGACCTCGACCGTTGGCTTGAGCCACGAGGTGTCGTTCAGGGTCCCTGCTTTGACGAAAGCCAGACCCGGCATGGCGTCGATGCGGCCGACGATCGGCGAACCGCATTCCGAGCAGAACGAACGGTTGGTGTTGGTCTTGTGCTCAGCGCCGACCGTGATGAAGGTCTTCACCGCGTCGCCGGTGATCGTTAGCTTGTCGTCATCTACGCCGATGACGAGGGAGTATGCACCGCCGGTCTGGCGCTGGCAATCGGTGCAGTGGCAGACCGCTGTGAACTTCGGTTCGCTGGCGATGGTGTAGGTTACCTCGCCGCAGAGGCATTGTCCGTCGAGTTTCATGTGTGCTCCTTGTTCGTCGTTGGAGGGGAGTTGGTGGAGTCTGGCCGCCGAGCCTGCGTGGCGTCGATCACATCCTAATATGAAACAATATCGTATTTCATAATTCTCAAAAAGGTCTTGATCTCACCCCGGGCGCGCCCTAAAGTGAAACATGAATCTGTTTCAGATTCTTCCAGAATTCGACAAGACACGCAGCACGACAGGAGAGAGCACATGGGAGTATCCATCGCGGAAGGTAAGAGTGCGATCAAGCCCTCAGACTTCAACGGACCATACGGACTGCTCATTGACGGCGAAATCGTCTCGACGGCAGAGGGCTTCGACGTCCTCAATCCAGCCAACAACACAGTCCTCGCGAGTGCGCCCCAAGGCACCCGGGAGCACATGGAGCGGGCCATTGGGGCGGCAAAGCGGGCTTTCCCGGCCTGGTCCGCCCTGACGGCTGACCAGCGCGAAGAGATCATTGTTGACTTCTTCGAAGCACTGGGGGCGCAGAAGGATGAGTTCATCACCCTGCTCTCGCTTGAGCAGGGGAAACCCCGCCACAACCAGGCCACGTTTGAGGTGAACCTTGCCAACCCCTGGATTCCGAATACTGCCAAGTCGAGGCTTGAGAACAAGGTTCTTGAAGAAGATGACGAGCGCCGCGTCGAGCTTCGCCGCTCCCCCCTCGGCGTCGTGGGCGCCATCATCCCGTGGAACTATCCTTACCTGCACGTCCTCTGGAAGACCGTCCCGGCGCTTATCACGGGCAACACGGTTGTCCTTAAGCCGTCCCCATACACTCCGCTTTGTGCACTGCGGATAGGCGAGTTGGCTGCGCAGGTCTTCCCGCCCGGCGTCTTCAACATCGTGACAGGCGGCAACGAGCTTGGGCAGATCCTGACCGAAAGCCCGGACGTCGGAATGATTACCTTCACGGGTTCAACGGCAACTGGCACCAAAATCATGGCATCGGCCGCCGGCACCATCAAGCGGGTGACCCTGGAGCTCGGCGGAAACGACCCCGCCATCCTCCTGCCGGACGCAGACTGGCAGGAGGCCGTGCCGCAGGTCTTCGCTGCGGCCTTTGGAAACTCCGGCCAGTGGTGCATCGCGGCCAAACGCATTTACGTCCACCGCTCCTTCCACGAAGACTTCGTCCAGGCGTTCGTGGACTACGCAAAGACGCAGAAGGTCGGCGACGGAATGGATCCCGCCAGTGATCTCGGCCCCATCAACAACCGCATGCAGTATGACAAGCTTCGCGATCTCTTCGACGACACCCGCCGCAACGGATACGACGTTCCGCTCGGTGGAACCATCGACGAGTCCCTGGAAGGCAACTTCGTCCCCGTGACGATCGTCAACAACCCTCCCGAAGACAGCCGAATCGTCCAAGAGGAGCCTTTCGGCCCGATCGTACCAGTCCTCGTGTACGACGACGTGGACGACGTTATTGAGCGTGCCAATGCCACCGTATTCGGATTGGGCGCCACCCTATGGGGTCGTGACAAGGTCCGCGCCCTCGAGGTGGCCGACAGGATCGAGTCGGGCAATGTATGGATCAACCAGGGACAAAGCCACCCGGATCATGCGCCGTTCGGCGGACACAAGCAGTCCGGCCTGAGCGTAGAGCACGGTGACGAAGGACTCGCGTCCCACACCAACAACAAGACGGTCGTGATCCGAAAGCGCTAGCGCGCTCGATCGCGCGAGGGATGGCCGCTGTTCCTCTGGACGGGGGCTGTCCCGACCCGTGAGAAGTAGCTGAACCCGCAGCACCAAAAAACACCCTCCGGGATGTCGTCCCGACACCCGGTCAGCCAAGGAGAAACCATGCCGAAAAACCTCAAGGTCGTTCCCACCGAGGAATACGACCAGATCGTTGCCACCGTCCAGAAATATGTTGAAGGCCTGCGAACCGGCAGCCCCGAAGGAGTGGCCGAAGCATTCCATGCAGAAGCCACCATGTACGGCTTCACCAACGGCCAGCTCCTGGGCGGCACCATCCGAAACCTCTACGACTTCGTCGCCGAGAACGGAACCGCCCCCGACGTCAAGACGCGGGTGGACATCATCGGCATCACCCAGACCACTGCAGTCGTCAAGGTCGACATGGAAAACGATGCAATCGGCGCCGACTACACCGACTTCCACACGTTGCTCAAGCAGGACGGCGAGTGGAAGATCATCGCCAAGGTCTACCACCAGTACGAGGCCTAGGCACGCTGAAGCGGAAGGGAGGCCGGCTCTGCGAGGGCCTCCCTTCCTTGGCACGCATGAGCTGACCACTCGTGGGTGCCAGTGCGGGCAACTCGGCCAGACCCGTAGAATTCTTCCCCTCAGGCGGCACAGTGATCGTCACGACCGAAGGCCACACTCGTTCTACGGCCCGGCCGGTGGCCTCGCTCGCGGTCGCCATGCTGGGGGTTCTTCGTCATCGCCCTGGATGCTCAGATCGTCAATGTGACCCTCACGGACATCAGTGAGGGTCTCGGAGGCGGCCTCTCGGGACTCCAGTGGATCGTGACAGGGTACATGAAGTCCGGCCCGACGGCATCCCGGTTCACCGACGAGGACGGCAAACTCAAGACAGAGCACAAGTTCATGTCAGACAAGACCCTCTCCCGCGTCCAGGAACTGCGTCCCCTTGCCGATGACGCCGGCCTCAGTATGGCTGCGTTTGCAGTGGCTTGGGTGCTGCAGAACAGCAACGTCTCTGCTGCGATTGTCGGAGCCTCTCGGCCCGAGCAGCTCATCGATAATGCCAGGGCCGCCGACGTGAGTCTCGATACGCAACTGCTGGCAAAAGCCGACGACATTCTGGGTCAGGTCGTGGAACGTGACCCGGCCAAGGTCGAATCCTTCCTCGAACGCCCCTGATTCGCCAGCGAGCCCCGGCCCAGCCGATGAACTGCTCCCCGAAAATTGGACTGCAATATCAGTTCTGACTCTCGGGGAGCAGTTTTTGTGCAGGACAGCGTTTCGATATCGGAGGAACAGCGCAAGGCCGCGGTGGCGTTGTGTGAGACCGCCCGGGGCGCCAAGTCCGTAGCCAGAAGGCTTGGAGTGGGACCTCGACTGCGCCCCCGCCGGACTCAATGGGCGCCTCCAAAAAACCCTTCTGAAAGAATGGGCGGCATAGGGTGTGTTTCACCGCGCCGACCATTGGAACGGCTCATGGGCTTCGGCCACGCGGTGTACCGGGCAGAAGATCCCCGCTTCCAGGGCGCAGCCACACTCTCGTTTTGCCCACTGAACGGATGAGCATCTGCCGCAACTCGTGCCACGCATCGAGAGGACTCGACGTGCCGAAGCCTCCGGGGACGCCCAGCAGCGGCTGGGGGCCAAGGACAGCTACTACGCGACATGCCCTCTACTGCCATCAGCGACCTGCCCGCGCAGCAGGCCGCAGGCCATTGGCGGAGACGCGGTTGGGTCGATGAACGGGTTGGGTCAATGTGCATTGACCCGTGACGGGGCTCGCGCATCCTCCAGGCCAACTTCCGCGCAGGGTCGCCTCAGCGGAAGTTGGCAGAGCAGTGTTGTCACCGCGGCACCGTTGCGTCCATCGGTGATACAAAGGACTGAAACATATTCATCTTTTGATTCTGTGAGTTGGGGTATCGGGCATGCTTCAGGCAATAGGCAATTTCGGAAGTGCCGCCGGACTCCGAGCGAACCCCTTAGACTGGCCTAAACGCAGGGGCCCGACGGTCCCGCGAATACGAAGCTGTCTGGAGGGGACGCCACAATGAGCCAAGCTGCGGAGCGAAAGGCGGACAAACAGCACCCCGCCCCAATCCCAGACAGGGATCTATCCTTGGCGCCTGCAAGCACGCCGCATTCACTGTCAGAGCTCATGACAGGAGCATCAGCTACAGTGGGCGCCCACCGAACAGCCGTTCAACGGCGTAGCCGGTCCAAAATGGAGAACGTTATGGCCGCAGCCACCGACCTTCTAGTTGAAGGCGGTCCCGAGGCCGTCACCACGACGAATGTTGCCGCGCGCGCGGGAGTGTCGGTCGGTTGGCTATACAACTTCTTCGACGGTCGGGAGGCTCTTCTGGAAGAGATCCTGGTGTCCTGCCTCCAAGGTCTTGACAGCCGTCTGGAGCAAGTGCAGTTTGAGCTGAGTGGCCCTGAGTGGAGGAAGAAAGCCGAGGCTGGCGTTGATGCTCATATCGATTTCTTCAACGAGACCCCGGCCTTCCGCGCCATCTGGTTCTCTACGGAGTTTACGGGCCGAATGATCCGTGCGAACCGTATGCACGACAATGAACTGGCTGCCTATCTGGCTCGGAGCATTACGGACGTCAGGCCGGCAGCACCTCAGGTTCCATTGGACGTCGTAACCCAGATTTTTGTTGGCATGCTCGACAAGGGCTTTGACCTTGCCTACAGGGAATCTCCCGAGCACGGTAACGAAGCCCTGCTGGAAGAAATGAAACGATCAAGCATCGAATATCTGGCCACCTATCTTCCTTAGGACGTTCGCGCCGGGCTTCATCCCGGCGTACGAAAGAAATGCCCGGTCGGGGTATGGCGGATTCTAGCGGTCGACTCTTCTATGTCTGTCAAGCCGCGTTCATCGCTATGGCCGCCGCGTTGAGCGTGCGGTAGATGCGGCGGGCCAGGTAGCGTTTGATGCAACGACGAATTTCCCTGTCCGTACGACCGTCGGCGCGGCGCTTCTCCACGTACCCGCGGGTTTCGCCGTCATGGGTCATCCTGACGACCGCGACCATGTGCAAGGCACTGTTCAGGGACCGGTCACCGCCCCGGTTCAACCGGTGCCGGACAGTGTTCCCGGAGGACGCGGGGATCGGATTTACCCGGGCCAGGGAGGCAAATGCTGCCTCGTTACGGACCCTGCCCTCGTGCGACCACGCGGCGAGACACTTCGCGGCGCTGATCGCCCTGAACCCCGTCTCCTCCAGTAACGGTGAGGCCTCGCTGACCTTCACCAGCTCGTCCAGCTGGTTCTCGTTGGCCGTGAGTTGCTCATCCAGCGCCAGGACGTGTTTGGCCAGCCGCACGGCCTCAGCACGGGCAATGGACAAGGAAAGCTCTTCCTCGCGGGAACGCCACTTTGAGACCTCGCTGATCTGGGCGCCTGTGAGCTTCTGGCGGGCATTGATGCCCAGGTCATTGCCGTGCACCAGTGCGTTGAGCGCGTTGACCGACCGGGTCCGGTCCTTGCTCATGGATCCCCGCGCCGTGACGAGGATCCGCACGCCCTGGCGGACCCCGTCATGAAGGCGTGGTCGGCGCAGCTTCTCCACCGGCAAGGGCAGCACGGCCATGGCGATCCGGTGGGCGTCCAGGGCATCGGACTTGCCCACGCCACGGCGCTTCTTGGCACCACTCTGCAGGCGACCGCTCCCGAGCCTGGCCGGCTCCCCGTCCAAGTTCAGCCGGGAATCGGCCGTAGGCAGTAGGAATCCGAAGTGCCCGTCGTCACCGTTCCCCATCGGGGCCCGGAAGTTCTCACCCCGACACCCGTGAAGTCCGAAAGTTCCAAGAAGTGTGCTCAGCGCATTTGAAGCACATGGCGGCAGCGACAGTTGTTAGTACGCGCGACTCGTGAAACGCCCGGGGGGATACGGCGTGCCGAATCCTCCGGCGACACCCAGAAGTTCCGGGCAGGCAAGGACAGCTACTACGACCAATCCCCGGCCGGGACCGGAAACGCCGAAATCGCTGGGACTGCTGCGCCTGATCGATGCCCTCACCCAGATGTTGCGTGCTCTGTCCTCCAGCGCGCACGCGGACCGAGCGAGCAAATGATTGCACGCTTCCTGACCATCACTGAACCCAACAGCCGTCCGGGATGAGCACCAGACGGCCGAGAACGAAGGTGGGAGGCGCATGGCCGCGAAACCTCCCTGCCTAAGCCCTGCGGCTCATCCTGATTCGCGTCGAAGATCGTTGAAGCATCGATGGGGAGTTGCTGGCCATGGTCATTTGGTCGACGGCCCCACGCAAGCGGCCTCCGACGTGCAGGGAGCTAGCCCAAAGAATACTAGCCCCACAAACCTGAAAATTATTCAGCTTTCGTCAATATAACTGTGTGTTACGCCACACTCCGGTAACTCTCGCGGGCGCTTCGAGGCGGCCGGGCCAGCCTATTGCCGAAACGTGATCGATACCTCATACTCACAAATACGAAACTAGAACTTGTTTCACTTGTTCTTAGATACTTCCTGCCGACAACGGCCAGGAACCCTATCGATACGAGGAGACGCTACCGGTACCCTCCGGCGCTAACTCAACGACCAATCGACACTTCCCGCCGGATCGAGTTGGTTGCAAACCTCAACGACCTTCGGTTTAGCCCCACGGCAGACCGGAATTGCCTCGAAGGACCGCTCATGGAAACCCCCAGCACGCCCATCCTCACCACGGAGAAATCTGAGCCTAAAGAGGTACATCGCCTCAAACCTGGCTCCCTCGGACTCGTCGGCATTCTCTTGCTGGCCTTCTCCAGCGCCGCCCCCCTGGTGGGCTGCCTGGGAAACATCCCCCTTGCCGTCGCGTTTGGCAACGGCGTCGGCGCTCCCGCAGGGTTCATCGTCGCAATGGTTGTGCTCCTTTGCTTCGCCGTCGGCTACGTAGCCATGACCAGGCGGCTGAGCGCCACAGGCGGCTTTTATAGCTTCATCAGCAATGGTTTGAACAAGCCCCTCGGCCTCGCCTCGGGACTGTCCTTGATGCTCGGGTACCTGTGCGTCCAGGTGGCCGTGCTGGGTGCGATCGGTTACTTCGGGGCTGTTGCACTTGAGCAGGCCGTGGGGATCAAAATCCCGTGGCTCGTGATCGCAGGCCTAGCACTTGTGCTCGCCGCCGTCGCGTCCTACTTCGGGGTGGAGCTCTCCGCGAAAGTCCTCGGCGTACTCTTCGTCTTCGAAATCGCCATCCTCGCCATTGTCAACGGTGCGATATTCATCAACGGCGGCCCCGAAGGAGTCAGCCTCGAGCCGGTCAATCCCGTGAACGCCTTCGGCGGCATCGCCCCGGGCATCGGGATCTTCTTCGCCTTCTGGTCCTGGCTCGGGTTCGAAGTAGTCCCCAACTATGCCGAGGAGGCCAAGAACCCCAAAAAGCTCGTACCGCTGGCAACCTACCTGGCGGTGCTCGGCATCGGCCTCATTCTGTTCATCACGGCATGGGCAACAATCACCGGATTCGGCATGGGCCGTGTTGTCGAGGAAACCACCGGACAGTTGGGCCAGTCCTACATCTCCCTCGCCCACACCTATGTGGGAGCGTGGGCCGCCGACTGCATCAACGTACTCGTTATCACCGGGTGCTTCGCATCAATCCTTGCCTTGCATCAGACAGTCTCACGCTACATCTATGCCATCGCACGCGAAGGCGTACTTTTTCCTAGCAAGCTCGGTCACACCCATTCCCGCCACGGAAGCCCGCACCATGCGGCCGTTGCCACCTTCCTCGGCGCAGCGTTGATCCTGGGACTCTTCACTGCCTTCTACTTTGCAGCCCCCTCAGCCCAGGAATTCGCAGGAAACAACTTCAACACGGCGGCATATTCTGAGGTGTTCGGCTGGTTCGCCATCGCCTGCACCTTCTGGGTCATGCTCAACCAGATCCTCTGCTCCATCGCCACAATCCGTTACCACAGCCTGCCGGCACACCGTGAGCACGCCCACTGGTGGCGCACCATGGTTGCCCCCGGCATCGGAGCCGTCGGACTGACCGGCGCCCTGTACCTGCTGTGGTCAAATCTCAGCACTCTCGGCGGCGACATCATCTGGGTCAGCCTCATCCCCTGGTTCTGCATCGGCTGGTTCGTCTTCAGCCTCCTCATCGCCTTCTGGCTGCGGTCCAACCGCCCAGCAGCGTACGAGGGACTCGGACGCGTGCTGTCAACGACCGCCGACGACGCATAGAGCAACCTCCGGCGAGCACTCCGATGCTGCCTGCCAGGGCTCCACGACCCTGTCACGCTTGATAGCGGTGCGGTGTGCCGCGCGGGAAAGGGATACATGACTACGTTGAGCAGGCCGCGGGCAGAGCCAGCGGAACGCAAACCGGGAGGCAATGAGGCCCTGCGGAACTGGATGCTGTTTGGTTTGCAGGACAGCAAAGGTTCCCATCAGGGGCCTGGAGCTGTCACTTCAGCACATTTGAAGAAGCACTCCTGGTGGCAGGTGATGTGCCTGACCGGTGTCGACTACTTTTCGACCCTGGGTTATCAGCCGGCGATCGCCGCCTTGGCTGCCGGGGCGATCGCCCCCCTTGCCACGCTGGTGCTGGTGGCCGTCACACTGCTGGGGGCGCTGCCTGTGTACCGCCGGGTCGCCGGGGAAAGCCCTCGAGGTGAAGGCTCCATTGCCATGCTCGAGCGCCTGATGCCGCGCTGGGGCGGCAAACTCTTCGTCCTGATCCTGCTCGGCTTCGCCGCGACTGACTTCATGATCACCATGACGCTCTCTGCCGCGGACGCGACAGCGCACATGATTCAAAACCCAATGGCTGCCGGCTGGCTCCAGGGCCAGGAAGTATCCATCACACTGTTCATGCTCGCCCTCTTGGCCGCAGTGTTCCTGCGCGGCTTCGAGGAAGCCATCGGCTTAGCAGTCGTCATAGTAGCCCTGTACCTCTGTCTGAACGTCGTGGTGGTGGTCGCGACACTCATTGAGGTGTTCACCCACCCAGTGGCAGTGGGCGATTGGTGGCGCATTCTGTCCACATCCCAAGGCGACCCGCTCATGGCAGCCGGCATCGCCCTGTTGGTCTTTCCCAAACTGGCACTGGGCCTTTCAGGCTTCGAAACCGGAGTAGCGGTCATGCCCCAGATTCAAGGCCACGAAAGCGACACCGAAGACAACCCCGCGTGCCGAATCAAAGGCGCCCGCAGGCTGCTCACAACTGCCGCTGTGATCATGAGTGCGTTCCTAATCACCACCAGCTTCATCACCGTAGTTCTCATCCCGGCTCAGGAGTTCCAACCCGGCGGCCAGGCCAACGGGCGCGCTCTGGCGTTCCTTGCCCATGAATATTTGGGAAACGGATTCGGTACCGTCTACGACTTGAGCACTATCGCCATCCTCTGGTTCGCCGGAGCCTCCGCCATGGCCGGACTGCTGAACCTGGTCCCGAGGTACCTGCCCCGATACGGCATGGCTCCGGGATGGGCCAGGGCAGTCCGGCCTCTGGTGCTCGTATTCACTCTAATCGGGTTCCTGATCACATTCCTCTTCGGGGCCGATGTAGACGCGCAGGGCGGTGCGTATGCAACCGGTGTACTGGTCCTGATGACGTCTGCTGCGGTTGCCGTGACCTTGTCTGCCCGTCGACAAGGCCAGCGTAAACGCACCGTCGGCTTCGGGGTTATCGCTGTGGTGTTCATCTACACTACGATCGCGAACATCTTCGAGCGCCCCGAAGGCATCAGGATCGCCGCCGTGTTCATCCTGGGGATCATCGTGATCTCGTTCCTCTCTCGGGTCCGACGTTCCTTCGAACTGCACGCGACACACGTCCACATGGACAGGCAGGCGCAGGAGTTCCTGTCTGAGGCGAGGGGCGGACCACTGGCGATCATTTCCCATGAACCGCTGCGCCTGAGCGCGAACGCGTATCGGGACAAACTAACCTCCGCGGCCGAGGTCAGCCATCTGCCGGTGGACTACGAGACCGTGTTTCTGGAAGTGATCGTGGATGATTCATCTGACTTTGAGACGGACCTGGAGGTCCGGGGTGTGATCCGGCACGGCTACCGGATCTTGGAAGTCCATGGGCCAGTTGTGCCTAACACGATCGCTTCGGTACTGCTGCACATCCGTGACATGACAGGGCTGATGCCGCACATCTACTTCCGCTGGACTGAAGGCAACCCCCTTACGAACCTGCTGCGCTTTCTGTTCCTGGGAGAAGGCGAAATCGCACCGGTCACCCGCGAGGTGCTGCGCGAAGCCGAGCCTGACGTCACCCAACGACCCTGGGTGCATGTTGGCTGACGGGCTGAACGTTGTCCGGAGCGGAGCGCCGTTTCTCAGGCAAGCAAGCGCTATGACCACCCACCAACAGCCTGTAAACCACAGCTGCTGGTTCCTTCGTAAGGCATTCAAACTGATCACTGCGGCAGAAGACCATAACTCTCATGCCCTCTATAGAACTTCTCGGAGTAACTCATGTCGATAACTAACCACGCTCACGCCGTCCAGATCGAGATTTCTGACGCTTCCCAGCTACAAGGGAGGCTCACCGACGCAGTCAACAACCTGGTCCACATCGCCATGGAGCATAAATGGGGCATTCTCGTCACTCGCCACAACGATGGTTCGTACACAGCTGCGATTGACCCGAGCGTGCCATTCGGTGAAACCCAAGAGACCGGCAGATAGGGCACGGGATAGGGCCCCACTTGATCATCAGTCAGACGAGACGGAATATCCCTGGGTAACAGACAGTGACGACACCCATCGTCCGACGGCCTGCAACACAGGTTTCAAGACGGCAGGGCGTCGTAAATCTTTGTCCCCTCAGCCTGCGAAACAATTTACACTCGGGTCGGCCGATATTCACGGCGGCAGGACAGGGAATTATGCCCTCTGCACCTGGGCCACTGCCCCGGCCAGACCGCCCCCACCAACGAAAAGGCACCGGCCAGGCCCGAAACCGCTCAGGTAGCCGTGGCGGACCCTGCCCCGGCCGCCCCGGTGCAGGCAGAGTGGTTCCTGCCCCGGCCCCCGCTGCCCCGGCCCCCGCTGCCCCGCCACCTGCTGCACCCGCTCGCGCACTGCAGCACCAGCCGCCGCCTACTACGCCAACTGCGCCGCGGCCAAGGCCGCCGGCGACAAAGACGGCGTCGCCTGCGAAAAATTGGCCAAGCAGTCTCAGGGCGGATACCCCACACCACTCGTGCAGGGCATCCGCTGCTGAAACGATCCCTATTCTATGGACCCCCGAAGACATTCCCCTCGGGCGGCCCGGATCGGCTGTACTTGGGTTCGATGTGTCGGCAAGTCTTGTGCCATTGTTTTGTAAAGCTGCACGCCTACGAACAGGCATTGAGCCTTTGAGTACCGGCAGCGAGACTTCCTGGGAAGGGAATGACGTGACTCGATTCCGTTTGGCCATCCTTGACGACTACCAGCAGATCTCCGGGGCTTACGCCCCGTGGGATTCACTGCTCGACGACGGGGTGAAGGTCTCGGTGTTCAGCGCACCGTTCGTGTCGGAGGAGCAGGCGGCGGCGGCGCTGGCATCCTTCGACATCGTGGTGGCCATGCGCGAACGCACACGGTTCCCGCGGCGGGTCCTGAAATTGCTGCCGAACCTGAAGCTCCTGGTCACCACGGGTGCTGCGAATGCAGCCATCGATATTGAGGCAGCTTCTGAGCGCGGCGTGTTGGTGTGCGGAACGGGCGGCTCGCCGGCTGCCGCACCCGAGCTGACGTGGGCGTTGCTTCTGGCCTTTGCCCGCAACCTAGTTGTGGAGGAGAACTCGCTGAGGGCAGGCGACTGGCAGACCGCCGTCGGATTTGAACTAGAAGGCAAGACACTAGGAATCGTCGGCCTCGGCAAGATCGGGCAGCGGATCGCGGGCTACGCCAAGGCCTTCGGCATGGACATCCTGGCGTGGAGCCAGAACCTCACGGCAGAGGCGGCCGCAGCTGCCGGCGCGCGAAAGGTCAGCAAGGACGAGCTGTTCCGGGAGTCCGACGTCGTCACCCTGCATTTGCGGCTATCCGAGCGGACCGAGGGGACTGTCGGCGAGGACGAACTCAGGCTTCTTGGTCCCGACGGCGTGCTGGTCAATACCGCGCGCGGTCCGCTAGTAGACGAAGCGACGCTCATCCGCGCGCTGGAGGAGGGCTGGATCCGGGGTGCCGCGTTGGATGTGTTCGACCAGGAGCCCCTTCCCGCCGGGCACGCCTTGCTGCATTCACCGCGGGCCCTGCTCTCGCCGCACATCGGCTACGTCACGCACGAAAGCTACCGGCAGTTCTACGGAGGGGCCTTCGAGGACGTGAAGGCGTGGTTGGCGGACGCGCCGATCAGGACACTAAACAGGTAGCGCTGACGTAGGTGTGACGTAACCCATGACGGGTGAGTACGGGTAAGAGTCTCGGCGCGCAAATTGCCCGTTGTCCGCACCACGAGCTGTCCGGCGCGCCACTCCCCCACAGGCAGAGACTGCTGATAGCGGCTAAAGATGCCTCTCTGGACTCTCCACTGCCTCCATGTGGCAGACGAAAGGTCCATTATCGGCGTTTTCAAGGTGCTGGGGTGATCTGTCCGGGATCGATCCGGCAGCCACGAGGGCGCGCTAGACGATATGAGGTAGCCGGGTTTTTCGGGCTGGAACCTCCTTTTCAAAGCGGGACGTGGGTTGCCTGCCAGACTTGGCGGACAGGTAGAGCCACATTTGAAATTGGAGGTTCCAGCTATGTTCGAGCGTACAAGCGTCGGCCTGGATGTCCATGCCCGTTCTGTTGCCGGATGCGCTCTGGACGCGCAGACCGGCGAGATCATTCCGCACCGGTTGACTCCGGATTATGCTGAGATTCTTGCCTGGATCGTGTCTCTTCCGGCCCCGGTGCGGGTCGTCTACGAGGCCGGCCCGACGGGTTTCGGGCTGGCCCGGTTTCTGCTGGCCGCCGGGATCGACACGCTCGTCGCGGCCCCGTCGAAACTCCAGCGTCCGTCCGGTGACCGGGTTAAGACGGACGCGAAGGATGCGCTGCATCTGGCCCGGCTGCTGAAACTGGGCGAGATCACCGCGATCAGGGTCCCCGCTGCGGATCAGGAGGCGGCCCGGGACCTGGTCCGGGCCCGGGAAGATGCCCGCGGGGATCTGATGCGTTCCCGGCACCGGATCTCCAAGCTCCTGTTGCGTCAGGGCATCGTGTATTCCGGAGGGAGGGCTTGGACCGGCACCCACGAACTCTGGCTGGCCCAACAACGCTTCGATGCCCCGGCCCTGCAACTGACCTACGCATCCTCTCTGGAGGCAATGCACGAGATCCTGGACCGGCGCGACCGCCTCGACGAGGCCATCACAACAATGGCCTACCGGAGCGAATACACGCCCGTCGTCCGGTCGCTGGAGTGCCTGCGCGGGATCTCGACCCTGACCGCGTTCGGTCTCGCCTTGGAAATAGGCGACTGGAACCGGTTCACCGGCTCCACGATCGGCGCATATCTGGGCCTGGTCCCGACCGAGCATTCCTCCGGGGCATCCCGGTCCCAAGGCTCGATCACGAAAACCGGCAACACCCACGCGCGCCGGCTCCTCGTCGAGGCGGCCTGGCACCACCGCAGACCATACGACCATCCATCCCACCTGATGCGGTCCCGATGGGAAATGGCCAGCCCGGATGCCAGGGCCCGGGGTCATGCCGGCAACCGGCGCCTCCACAACCGCTGGATCAGTTATCTCGAACGCCGCAAACGACCCGTCATCGCGAACGTCGCCATCGCCCGGGAGCTCGCCGGCTGGTGCTGGTCTCTGGCTTCCAGAACGGACCAGCCCAGCCAATAACCAACTAGATTCCGCGCTCGGCCAGCCCGGGCACGGACTGCCGGAACGTCCCTGCGGAGCGGTTTCTTGCAGCGCGTGGAGTAAACCCGCGATTCGACTATGGGCAGCCGGAAACGGCCATGCCCGACATAGCTAGACCAGCGGTAACCTCCAGCCGAACACTTCGTCCTGCGGTAACCAACCCGCGCATATCAGTCTGACCGCGCCGTCGCCATTGACACGCTGACCACCCCCGCCAGACACACCGGCAAGCAAAATGAGAAGCGGTCCCGGGCAACCCAACCCGGGACCGCTTCCCCACGCCCTTGACAAACGATCACTACATATCAGTCGAGCAATCCCACGATGTAACCGACAAAGTACAGCAGCGACAACAGGACCACTGCCGCGATCCCGGCCATCCAGAGAATCTGGGTACCCTTCGTCGTGCCGTTCTCATCGTGACCCTGCGGCCCGGCCGTCGAGGCTTCGCCCAGAGGGGTCTCGCCTGGTGGCACTCCGCCTCCCGGCTCCAAACCAGTGATCTTGTCCTAATACGGGTCGGGATTGCTTCCTGACACGTTCACTCCCTTGGTCGCAGTCCTGATGCTTTGATCAGGGTAACGGGCGGCGGTGGTCTGGCCCAGGCTGCGCGGGCCTCGATTCTGGGCTTGGTCCTCGCCCACCCCGGGACCTGATTTGCTGATCCTTAGCCAGATCAGCTCATTCACCGCCCTGCTCATCTGGAGTCCGCTCACGCCGCCGATAGCCGTGATTACGTCAAGCTGTGTCCTCCGATCGCGGTATGCGTCAGTGGCAGCCGCAGGAGTTTCGGATGCGCAGGTGGGTGGGGAAGGTCCGGTGTTCCGGCTTCTCTCCGCGTCGGGCTCCGATAAGTGCTGCGACGGCGGCTTCGGCCATGGCCCGCGCTGGTTGTTCCACGGTGGTCAGTGCCGGCCAGCTGTACTCAGCCTCCGCGGAACCGTCGAATGAGGCCAGGGCCATGTCCTCGGGCACTGATAGGCCGGCTTCCCGGAGTGCACGAAGGATGCCAATGGCCTGCATGTCCGAGCTGGCGAAGATTGCGGTCGGCCTATTGGCAGAGGCCAGCAGCCGCTGGCCGGCGATGTAGCCGCCGTCGCGAGTGAAAAAGCTGCGTACGATGGGTCCTTCTGGCAGCCCAGCCTCGGCAAGGGCCTGCAGCCAGCCCTGTTCACGTCCGTCAAGAAAATTACCGGTGTTCGTGCCCATGGCCAAGGCGATGTTCGTATGCCCGTGGCCGATGAGATGGTCCACGGCGGATTTTGCTGCCGCCACCCTGTCCACGCCCATGCTGTTGAAACCGGGTGTTTCGGCATCGTGGTCCAGCAGCACTGCAGGGATTTCGTCCGATTCCAGCTCCGCGAGATCTGGCTCGAACAGGACGCTGGACAAGATCACGCCGTCCACCTGGCGCGCGGCGAGGTTGCGGATATTCCGTCGTTCCTTGGTGAGGTTCCCGTCAGAGTTCGTCAGGAGCAGGGCGTAGCCGAGTTCTGCCGCCGCGTCCTCCACGGCGCGGGCCAGGGAAGCGAAGAACGGGTTGCTGTTGTCCGGGATGATGAGGCCGATCGTCTCGGTCGAGCCCAGCTTCAACGCCCGCGCTGCGGCGTTGGGCCGGTACCCCAGGAGGCGGATGGCTTCCTGAACCTTGGCTTCCGTGGCTGGGGCGACCTTTTTGGGACCTTTGTTGACGACATAGCTGACGACGGCGGTGCTCACCCCGGCGAACCGGGCGACGTCCTTGCGGGTCACCTGGGTACGCGGGGCGGGCACTGCGGAGGTAGTCATGAGGTCCATGCTAGCTAGAGGGAGGCCGGGGCATCGCCGAAGTCCCGAATGGGCAGGCGTTCACCGTTGTTGAGGGCCGATTCGTGGGCCACGATTCCGGGCAGGGTGAACCGCGCCGCGGTCCAGGCGTTGACCGCCGGAAGCGCGCGGTCATTGACCGCAGTGACGAAGTCGTCAACGAGGAAGTGGTGGCTGCCCTCGTGCCCGTTCGGGGCTCCCCGGAATTCCTCCGGGAGACGGCTGCTGTCGTGGACGGGCGCAAGGCCAGACACGAAGGCGTCGCGGAGCTCGGGCGCCACGTTTGCCAGTGAGGGGTCATCGACGGACATGCTGGGGCTGGACTCCATCTGTGCCGAAATGTCGTGGACGTTGGCCTTGTCCTGCCACACGGTGACCGTGGCCAGCTGTTCAAAGCTGGCCTCTGTGCCAAAGAACCTGAATCGGGACTCCCTGATGTGGGACGGGTAACCCACGCGGCGCATCTCGTTGGTCCGCATCGCGCCGCCGTCATTCAGTTCGAAGAGGGCCGTGGCGTTGGAAAAGTCGTTGTCGAACATGCTGATGTCCTTGTCGAAGACGCCGTCGTTGCGGTCGTCCTTCACCCCGACGCAGCTGACGCTGATTGCGTGGGCGGGGATGGCGCCAAGGACTCCGCCGATCGCATGGGTCGGGTAAAGCATGGGAGGGTAGCTCGCTGTTTCCTTCCAGCGCTCACCTCCGCTGTGCTGATAGGCGTCGTAGAAGCCGAGATCCATGTCGTGGACATAGTCACCCTCGGCGTAGAAGACCCGGCCGAATTTGCCGGCGGCATGCTGCTTCCGGGCATATACGGTGGCGGGATTGTAATAGCTGGTCTCCCCCATCATGTAGACGTTCCGGGTTTCCCGGACAGCATTGATGATGCGGGCAATTTCGTCCTCGGAGACCGCCATGGGCACCGCCGAGTAGACGTGCTTACCGGCCCGGAGGGCCTGCACGACGAGGGGGCCGTGGGTCCACCGTTGGGTGAAGATGGCGACGGCGTCGACGTCTGACTCCAAGAGGTCCTCGAAACTGTCTTTCGCCCCGGCAAGGCCATGCCGCTCGATCACTTCGGCGGCCCGCTCGGGCCGCTCGTCCACGACGAAAACTTCGCTCACCCCCGGGTGCAGATTGAACAGGTGCGCGAACTGGCCACCGAACTGACCGGCACCCACTACTCCAATGGAAAACGTCATTGTTTCTCTTCTCTACACGGATTCAGCTGTTCTTGAGATCTTCCCGCAGATATCTACTCGCGTCAATATCCAGCATCGACAGCACGAACTTTGCTTTAAATATTAGGAGGCGGGGTTGCCAGTCGACTTCTACCCGTGTAGATTCAGTGGCGATTGTTAGTCACATCACATCTTCAGGAAGGGTCGACGATGACCACCCTTACCAAGCACCCACCCGCCGCAGCGCATAAAGCGCCGCAGCGACCCAGCCGGGTCCGTGGCATGGCCAAACTGCGCGACCTGAGAGTCGCGCTGCTGTTCATCCTCCCGGCGATGATCGGCCTCATTGTCTTTTGTCTGGTCCCGACTATCCGCGGCGTCTACCTGAGCTTCACCGAGTACAGCCTCCTGGGTGAGCCCGAGTGGATCGGAATCAAGAACTACACGGCGATCTTCCAGGACGAGCTGTTCTGGAACGCTCTGGCGGTGACCGTCCAGTACGTCGCCATCAACATCGTCTTCCAGACCGTCATCGCCCTCGGCCTGGCGCTGCTGATGCACCGGGTGGCCAAATCCACGTTCATCCGCGGAGCCCTGCTGCTCCCGTTCCTGGTGGCCAACGTGATTGTCGCCCTGTTGTGGTTCTGGATGCTCGACTACCAGATCGGCATCGTCAACGAGATCATCAGCTGGATGGGACTCCCCCGAATCGCCTTCTTCGGCAGTGAACAGTGGGCCATCCCCACCATCGCCTTCGTCAACGTCTGGCGCCACATGGGCTACACCGCCCTGCTCATCTTCGCCGGCCTCCAGGCCATACCCCACCATGTCTACGAAGTGGCCGCCCTGGACGGAGCGTCGCCCACCAGGACGTTCTGGAGCATCACCATGCCGCTGCTGCGCCCGGTCCTGGCACTTGTTCTGGTGGTCACCGTCATCGGATCCTTCCAGGTCTTCGACACCGTCGCGGTCACCACCGGCGGCGGTCCGGTCAACGCCACCCGCGTCATCCAGATGTACATCTACCAAAAAGCCTTCGGCGAATCGGACTTCGGGTATGCCTCCGCCCTGTCCGTCATTCTCTTCGTGATCCTCGCACTCGTGGCCTTCATCCAGATGAAGTTCCTCAAGGGCAGCGAAACGGATCTGGACTAAGGAACCCCTGCCATGACCACTCATACACCCACCCGCAAAGCCCTCAACTGGCACCGCATCGGCGCGTGGGCCATCATCGCCCTCGCGCTGGCCGTCACCATCTTCCCGTTCCTCTGGATGCTCCGCACGGCCCTCTCCAGCAACCACTCGCTGGCCTCAAACTCCGGGAATCTCCTGCCGGCAGACTTCTCCTGGGGCGCGTTCAAGCGTGTTTTTGGAATGCAGTCCACCGAGGAGGCCCTCGCCGACGGAGGTTCCGGTGCCGCCATAGATTTCTGGCTGTACCTGCGAAACTCGATAATTTTTTCCACCGTCACTACCGCAGCCCAGGTCTTTTTCAGCGCACTTGCCGCCTATGCCTTCGCCCGGCTCCGCTGGCCCGGACGGGACAAGGTCTTCTCCGTGTTCCTGGCCACCATGATGATTCCGGGGATCTTCACCGCCCTGCCCAACTTCCTCCTCATCAAGAACCTGGGACTGCTGAACACGTTCGCCGGACTAACACTGCCCTTTCTGTTCATGTCCGCGTTCGCCATCTTCTTCCTGCGGCAGTTCTTCCTGAGTATGTCCCGTGAGGTGGAAGAGGCAGCCATGCTCGACGGAGCCAAGCACCTGCGCATCTTCTTCCAGATCGTCCTGCCCAACGCTGCCGCACCCATGGCCACCCTCGCGCTGCTGACCTTCATCGGCCAATGGAACGAATACTTCTGGCCACTGCTGGTCGGCAATGACGAAAACGTCCGCGTCCTCACCGTGGGCCTGAGCGTCTTCAAATCCCAGTCCCCCCAAGGCGCCCCGGACTGGTCCGGACTCATGGCCGCCACCATCGTTGCGGCAGTGCCCATCCTCATCCTGTTCCTTGCCTTCGGCAAAAAAGTGGTCAACTCCATCGGATTCTCCGGCATCAAATAGACCGCTCCCCCAGCCACTTACCCCTCCCTCCACTCCACTCCGGGCAAACCTCATGCCCTATCCGAAAGGTCCATCATGAAGAAAACCCTCGGCGCCGTTGCTGCCGCCGCAGCCATCGCCATCTCCCTCTCCGCCTGCGGCGGCGGATCCACCTCCGCCACCGCCGGTGAGGCCAAGGGCGAAATCAACTATTGGATGTGGGACGCCAATCAGCTCCCCGCGTACCAGCAGTGCGCCGCGGACTTCACCAAGGCCAACCCGGACATCAAAGTCAAAATCACCCAGCGCGGCTGGGGCGACTACTGGACCACCCTGACCAACGGCTTCGTGGCCGGAAACGCCCCGGACGTCTTCGCCGACCACCTGTCCAAGTACCCCGAATTCGCCGCCAAGAAGCAGCTCCTATCCCTCGATGACGCCGTCAAGAAAGACGGGGTCAAACTGGACGTGTACAACAACGGACTCGCTGATCTCTGGGTGGGCCAGGACGGTAAGCGCTACGGCCTTCCCAAGGACTGGGACACCGTGGCCATGTTCTATAACAAGAAGCTCGTCAAGGATGCCGGCTACACGGAGGAACAGCTCGGAAAGCTGGATTGGAACCCCCAGGACGGCGGCAGCTACGAGAAGGCCATCGCCCACCTGACCGTGGATAAGAGCGGCAAGCGCGGCGACGAGCCCGGCTTCGACAAGAACAACGTTGCCGTCTACGGGCTGGGCCTGGAAAATTCCGGCAACGGCCAGGGCCAGACCCAGTGGAGCTTCCTCACCGGCACCACCGGCTGGACCCACACGGACAAGAACCCGTGGGGAACCAAGTTCAACTACGACGATCCCAAGTTCCAGGAGACCATCCAGTGGTGGAAGGGGCTGGCCGACAAGGGCTACATGCCAAAGCTTGAGACCACCGTGGGCGCCAGCGTTGCTGATGCCTTCGGCGCAGGGAAGGCCGCCATCAACACCAACGGCTCCTGGATGATCGGTCAGTACACCAGCTACAAGGGCATCGAAACCGGCATCGCCCCCACCCCCACGGGACCCGACGGCAAGCGCGCCAGCATGTTCAACGGCCTGGCCGACTCCGTCTACGCCGGCACCAAGAACCCGGCGGCCTCGTTGAAGTGGGTCGAGTACCTGGCCTCCAGCGCCTGCCAGGACGTCGTGGCCTCCAAGGCCGTCGTCTTCCCCGCCATCAAGTCCTCTTCCGAGAAGGCCGCGGCAGCATTCAAGGCCAAGGGCATCGACGTCAGCGCCTTCACCACTCAGGTCAAAGACAACACGACCTTCCTCTTCCCCATTACGGAGAACGCGGCGAAGGTCGACGGACTCATGGGCCCCGCCATGGACGCTGTGCTGTCCGGCAAGAAGGACGCCAGCACCCTGAGCGAGGCCAACGACAAGGTCAACGCCCTCTTCAAGTAGGCGCTCCGCTATACCCCCTGCGCGCCGCGGGCGTCATCTTCCCGCGGCGCGCAGCCCAACCCCTTACTTCCACACCCCAGAAGGACACTATTTATGGACCCGCTCCACCTCCGTTCCGCCGGAACCAGCCTGGTGATCAGCTTCGACAGCGGGGAAGCTGAGGTCGTCCACTGGGGCGCGGATCTTGGCAGCACGCTGCCGGACCTCGCTATCCTCACAGCCGCTATCCCGCCGTCGTCGATCGACACCATCGTTCCCGCAGGCCTGCTGCCACAGGCCTCGTCCGCCTGGCGCGGCCGGCCTGCGCTGCGCGGACACCGGATTGCCGACGGCGTCTCCGGCCTGGACTTCTCAGCCCGCCTCCGGGTCGCCGCAGCGAGCACCGGGGAGAACTCGGCTGCCATCGTCCAGTCTGATCCCGACGCCGGCCTCACCGTCTCCTCCGCCCTGACGCTGCATGACGGCGGTCTGCTGGAGCTGCGCCACACCGTCACCAATGACGGCACCACGCCTTATCAGCTCGACGAACTGGCCACTGTGCTTCCTGTGGCCCCGGCCGCCGTCGAACTCCTTGACCTGACCGGGCGCTGGTGCCGGGAACGCCACCCGCAGCGCCGCCCCATCCAGCAGGGCACCTGGGTCCGCACCGGCCGGCACGGCCGCACCGGGCACGACTCCTCGCTGCTTTTCGCCGCCGGCACTGCCGGCTTCGGCAACCGCCACGGGCAGGTCTGGGCGACGCACCTGGCCTGGAGCGGCAACCACGAGCAGTTCGCGGACAGCATCGGCGACGGCCGCACCATGATCGGCGGCTCCGAGCTCCTCGGTCCCGCCGAAGTCATCCTCGCACCCGGCGCCAGCTACACCACGCCGGCGCTCTTCTCCGCCTACTCAGGACGCGGCCTGGACGGCATCAGCGAGGCGTTCTACAGCTGGTTCCGGTCCCGTCCGCACCACGTGCTGCCGGCCGCAGCCACCGGCCTGCCCGCCGGAAAGCCGCGCCCCGTGGTCCTCAACACGTGGGAGGCCGTCTACTTCGACCACGACCTGCCCACCCTGATCGAACTGGCCGATTCCGCGGCCGAATTGGGCGTAGAGCGCTTCGTCCTGGATGACGGCTGGTTCCGCGGCCGCCGCGACGACCACGCCGGCCTGGGCGACTGGTACGTGGACGAAACACTCTGGCCCGACGGGCTCACGCCGCTGATCGAGGCCGTTACCTCCCGCGGCATGGAATTCGGGCTGTGGGTGGAACCCGAAATGATCAACCTCGATTCGGACATCGTCCGGGCGCACCCGGACTGGATCGTGGGCCCCTCAGTCCAGAACTACAAGGACGGAGGACGCCTGCCGCTGGAGTGGCGGAACCAACAGATCATCGACCTCGTCAACCCCGATGCCTGGCAGTACATCTACGACCGCATGGATGCCCTGCTGCGCGAAAATAACATCAGCTACCTTAAATGGGACCAAAACCGGGACCTGCTGGAGCACGGGCACGCCGGCCGCTCCTCGGTGCACGGGCAGACCTTGGCCGCCTACCGGCTGTTCGATGAACTCCGCAAGGCCCATCCCGGCGTTGAGATTGAAAGCTGCTCCTCGGGAGGCGCCCGGGTGGACCTTGGCATTCTGGAACGCACCGACCGGATCTGGGCCTCAGACTGCAACGACGCCCTGGAACGCCAGACCATTCAACGCTGGACCGGTCTGGTGGTTCCGCCGGAACTCGTGGGCGGCCACGTCGGCCCCACGACCTCCCACACCACCGCCCGCACGCACGATCTGTCCTTCCGCGCCATCACAGCGCTGTTCGGCCACTTCGGGATGGAATGGGACGTCCGGCAGCTGAAGGGCGCCGAGCGTGAGGAACTCAAACGCTTCATCGGCCTCTACAAGGAACACCGGGAGCTCATCCACAGCGGCCGGATGGTCCGCGCGGATGTCCCCGACGAATCGCTGATGCTGCACGGTGTTGTTGCCGACACCTCCGCGGGAGACAACGTCTCAGCCGGCACCGTTGCATCCGGTGCGACGGCGGCACTGTTCGCCCTCGTGTGCACGCGGACATCATCCGCCGAACAGCCCGGCCGGATCACAGTCCCTGGCCTGGAGGGCGGGCGTACCTACCGGGTTGAGGCGATCTTCCCGGCACTCGGCGACGCCGATTACGCGCACACCTTCACGCAGGCCCAGCCGCCGGCATGGCTGGCCTCGGGAGCCGAAACCAGCGGCAGCTTCCTTGCCGAGGTCGGACTCCCCATGCCGGTCCTCAACCCGGAACACGCCCTGTTGCTGAAGTTCACGGCGCTCTAGCCGTCGACAAAACCAAATCGCAGACTGCCCCGGCGTTTCCCGGCTCCAGGACTGGACGGGACGTCGGGGCAGTCTCTGCCCGGGCAGAGGAGGACAGATGAGAATTTGCTTACCGGCGCGACCTGGTACGCCGGCTCGCACACCGCGCTGTCCTGGCACGAGGCCGGCCACCACGTGGTGGTGATCGACAACCTGGCGCACGGCACTGGAAGAACGACGACGGCCGCCATTCCGGCTCTCATCCGCAATCGGAAATCGGTCTCGGGCGGCAGGGCGGCGCAGCTGCTGGACCTGAAGGCCCTGGCCTCGGCGAACCGGCCTTCGCATTCATCCCCGCCAAATCCGCCCTACTCGCGGGTCGTGAGAGCCGAATCCTCAGTGGCACCCCTCGGCATCCGCTACAACCCCAACCATGCAAGACAGGGACAGGTATATGAGACGCGCTAAAATCGTGGCCACGTTCGGACCGGCAATCGCAAGCTTCGAGAACACGCTTGCCGTGCTGGAAGCCGGCGTCGACGTGGCACGCATGAACATGAGCCACGGTGATTACTCTGTGCACGACAACACTTACGAGAACGTCCGCAAGGCTGCCGGGCAGCTCGGCAAGGCCGTGGCCATCATGGCTGACTTGCAGGGGCCGAAGATCCGGCTGGGCCGCTTTGTCGACGGACCGCACCTTCTGGAGGTCGGTGACAGGTTCACGATCACTACCGAGGACGTTCCGGGCACCAAGGACATCTGCTCCACGACGCTCAAGAGCCTCACTGAAGACGTCCAGGCGGGCGACGCCCTGCTGATCGACGACGGCAAGGTCGCCCTGCGCGCCATCGAGGTCGACGCCATCAAGGTGGTCGCCCAGGTGATCGTCGGCGGCTGGGTGTCGAACAACAAGGGCATTAACCTGCCCGGCGTGGCCGTCAACGTGCCGGCGCTGAGCGAGAAGGATGAGGACGATCTGCGCTGGGCCATGCGCCGCGGCGTGGACATGGTTGCCCTCTCCTTCGTCCGGGATGCCTCGGACATCAAGCGCGTGCACGAGATCATGGACGAGGAAGGTCGCCGCGTGCCGGTGATCGCCAAGATCGAGAAGCCGCAGGCCGTGGAGCAGCTGCCCGAGATCATCGACGCCTTCGACGCCATCATGGTGGCCCGTGGCGACCTTGGCGTTGAGCTTCCGTTGGAGGAAGTGCCGATTGTCCAGAAGCGCGCCGTTGAACTGGCCCGCCGTTGGGCCAAGCCGGTCATCGTGGCCACACAGGTCCTGGAATCCATGATCGACAACCCGCGCCCGACCCGCGCCGAGGCTTCCGACTGCGCCAACGCGGTGCTCGACGGTGCCGACGCGGTGATGCTCTCCGGTGAGACCAGCGTGGGCAAGTACCCGATCGAGACGGTCAAGGTCATGGCCCGGATCATCGAGTCCACCGAGGTCCACGGCCTCGAGCGCGTCCCCCCGCTGGGCACCAAGCCCAAGACCCGCGGCGGCGCCATCACCCGTGCCGCCGTGGAGATCGCCGACCAGCTGGAAGCGAAGTACATCTGTACCTTCACCCAGTCCGGTGACTCGGCCCGCCGCCTCTCGCGGCTGCGCCCGATCGGGCCGGTTTTCGCCTTCACCCCTGTGGAGCACGTCTGGAACCAGCTCGCGCTGACCTGGGGCATCCAGCCGGTCCTGGTCCCCATGGTGGGCCACACCGACGAGATGACCGCCCAGGTTGACCGCAGCCTGCTGGAAATGGATCTGGTGGAGGACGGGGACATGGTGGTTATCGCCGCCGGTTCGCCTCCCGGAAAGGCCGGTTCCACGAACCTGCTGAAGGTCCACAAGGTGGGCGACCTCGCCGACGCCGGCAGTCACGGTGCAGCCACCGTGACCAAGGACAAGCTCGGCCCGTGGCCGGAAAAGAAGAAGAAGAAGAACCGGGTCCAGCCCTAGTTCTTAGCGCTTGAGGGCAAAAAGGGAGGATCCCCGCCGGCTGGCGGGGATCCTCCCTTCACGGGGTTCGCTTGTTTGGCGTTCCGCTGCTTGCGGCAGCGATGCCCGGACGTATCTCGCCCCTGGACCTATGCCCTGTCACCCCTAGTGCCCGGACTCTCTTTCATGCGTGAGACCGTATGGGACGTGATCGCTGAGTTCTAGCTCGTAAAGATCGGGCCGGCGCCGTGTTACCAGGATGCCATGTGTTCCGGTGGAGATGGCGGCCGCCCGCAGATCCCTCTCTGCGGCGTTCAGAAGCTCCTCGAGCTGGTTGCGGCTTGAAATTTGCACCTCTCTGATGCGGTGTTGAATGGCCATTTTTGATAACTCTCTTTCTCTATTCAACGAACGGAATGACGACTGCGGGCTCTGCGGTGGCCGGTGGCGTCACTTGATGGAGCCGCTTATGACCCTTCGCGGTCACACGGCTGTGCTCAGATAGTCGATGGCCAGTTTGTAGCCGTAAATGCCTGCGCCAGAGATCAGGACGGCACACGCGGAGAATGGCGAGGAGGTATCGATGCTCTGCTGTCGATAGCAGATGTTGGTGATATCGATTTCGACAGTGGGAACGTGTGCCGAGGCCAGTGCGTACTGCAGTTCTGTCGAAGCAGGGTTGAGACTGGCTGTGTTGATGACAATCCCGATGACCGAGCCCGTAGCGGCCCGAATAGTGTCTACCAGGCGGACCTCATTGCAAAACTCCAGGCAGACGGTGAAGCCGTGTGAAGACGCAGCCGACTCGACGAGTTGCTCAATCTCCGCCCGGGTGGGCGCCCGGCGCTCCTCGGGTTTGCCCGGGCCCGTCAGGGGCCCGTTGACAACGAGGATGGTCCCGCGGCCGGGTGACGCCGGGTGATCGGAAATATCGAAGGGCCCCGTCAGGGGGCGGCTTACGGTGTTCGAGGTAGGAGGCTCAACCCGCTGCCGCTGCTCAGGGAGCGTGGCCTTCCGGGTGCCCCGTGCGCGTGCCAGCTCCGATGCTGCGGAGGAAGCGACATAGCCAAGGTCGGCTGCGGCGGTCAGAATCCTTTGTCGGGTCGATGGTGAGACGCGGGGAAGCCCGCGCAGGGCCCGCGAGACGGTGGCGGTCGACACCCCGGCGGCGGCCGCGACGTCCCGGATGCCTGTGGCCTGGAGGGACTGGCCCGAATGCGCTGCCGATGCCCCGGCCGGGTGGCTGCCCGGGTTGGTCATGAGGCTCTCCGTCCTAGCCGTTGTAGCCGTGGGGGTTGGTTTTCTGCCAGCGCCAGTGGTCCTCACACATCTGGTCCACGGTCCTGGTGGTGGACCAGCCCAGATCGGCCAGGGCCGAGGAGGCATCGGCCCAGAAAGCGGGCAGGTCCCCGGGCCGGCGGGCCGTGATCTCATAGGGAATCGGTTTGCCGGCGGCCTTCTCGAAGGCGTGCAGGATTTCCAGCACCGACGAGCCCCGGCCGGAGCCGAGGTTCCAGCGCCGCACCCCGGCCCGAGCAGCAATGTGGTCCAGGGCCGCGACGTGTCCTTCGGCGAGGTCCACCACGTGGATGTAGTCCCGCAGGCATGTGCCGTCCGCGGTGTTGTAGTCGCCGCCGAAGACCATGAGCCTCTCGCGGCGTCCCACGGCAACCTGGGCGATGAAGGGAACCAGGTTGTTGGGGATGCCTTGCGGGTCTTCGCCGATGCGGCCTGACGGGTGCGCACCGACCGGGTTGAAGTAGCGCAGCAGGGCAATGTGCCAGCGGGGATCGGCGTCACCCAGATCTGAGAGGATGTCCTCGATCTGTTCCTTGGTCCGGCCGTAGGGGTTGTTGGCGCCGATTTCCATCTTCTCGACGTAGGGGATGGGATTGTGCTCCCCGTAGACGGTGGCTGATGAGCTGAACACGAGCGACCGGACGTCGTGCCGGTCCATGACCCGGATGAGGTTCAGGGTGCCCACCAGGTTGTTGTAGTAGTACTTCAGGGGTTCGCGGACCGATTCCCCCACTGCCTTCAGGCCGGCGAAGTGGATGACCGCGTCGATCGCGCCGGTGGCGAACACCACTTCCACCGCGGCCTCGTCCACCAGATCAACGTTGTGGAATTCGGCGGTCTTCCCGCTGAGCTCTGCTACCCGGCGCAGCGACTCCTCGTTGGAGTTCACGAGGTTGTCGATCACCACCACGTCATGGCCGGCCTCGTGCAGGGACAGCACCGTGTGTGAGCCGATGTACCCGGTCCCGCCGGTAACCAGAATTCTCATCGGATGCGTTCTGCTCCCGCGGCGGGCGTGACGGTGAAGATGTCTGGCCGGGTGAATCCTGCCTCGGCGAAGGCGCGGACGATGGCGTCGCGGACCTGCTGCTCGCGCGCGACGGGAATCAGGGCGATGGCCGAGCCGCCGAAGCCGCCGCCGGTCATGCGCGCGCCGATGGCGCCGTGGCCCCAGGCCGTGTCCACGGCAAGGTCGAGTTCCGGGCAGGAGATCTGGAAGTCGTCCCGCATGGACGCGTGGCTGGCATCAAGCAGGCCGCCGATGTGGGCCGGGCCTTGGCTCCGGAGGGTGTCTACGGTTTGCACCACGCGCGCGTTCTCGGTGACGATGTGCCGGACCCGCCTGAACGTTACCGGATCGAGCAGCCTGCGGGCCTGCTCAAGATCGGCGACGGCGACGTCGCGGAGCGCCTTGACGCCGAGGACTTCGGCGCCGAGCTCGCAGGAAGCGCGGCGGGAGGCGTAGCCGCCGTCGGCGTGGGAATGCGCGACCTTCGTGTCGATGACGAGCAGGACCAGTCCGGCCTCCTGGGCTGCGAACGGGACCAGTTGCACGGCCTGGTTTCTGCAGTCGAGGAAGACGGCCTGCCCGATGGCGCCGCGCAGGGACGCCGACTGGTCCATGATGCCGGTCGGAGCTCCTACGAAGGCGTTTTCCGCGTGCTGGGTCAGAAGGACCATCTCCTCGGCCCCAAGTCCAGCGCCGGTGAGGTCGTTGAGCGCGGTGATGGCGGCGCACTCGATCGCGTGCGAGGACGAGAGTCCGGCGCCGGGCGGCACGTCGGAGTCGAGCAGGAGATCAAAGCCGGAAACCTCGATGCCGAGCTGCTGCAAGGCCCAGACCACGCCTAGGGGGTATGTGGCCCACCCGGAAACGTTGCCGGGAACCAGTGAGGCCGCATCGGCCGTCACGATCTCCTGGCCGCCGACGGTGGACAGCAGCCGCACGGTGGAGTCGTCGCGGAGACGGAGCGCCGTAGTGGCCCTCTTGTCGATGGCGAAGGGCAGGACAAAGCCCTCGTTGTAGTCGGTGTGCTCGCCGATCAGGTTGACCCGGCCGGGGGCGGCCCATATTCCGTCCGGGGCCGCTCCGAAGGTCTCCTTGAACCGGGCCGTCAGGTCGCCGATCTGGGTGTTAGTGCGTGCGACGGTGTTCATGCGGGCGCGCCTTCCGGGGTGAGGGTGGTCGTGTCTTGGACAGCACCGGTCACGACGACGGCGACGTCCCGCAGCCGGGCCGCGACGGATTCGGGCGTGGTGTCGTTGATGAATGCGCCCATGGCCGCCTCGGAGCCGGCCAGGTACTTGAGCTTGTCAGCGGCGCGGCGCGGCGAGGTCAGCTGCAGGTGCAGGTGGCCGGCCCGGCGCATGGCGGGCTCCAGCGGAGCCTGGTGCCAGGCCGCGATGTAGGGGGTCGGCGTCGGATACAGGGCGTCAAAGCGTTTGAGGAGCTCGGGGTACAGCTCCGCCAGCTCGTCGCGCTCGGCACCGTCAAGGGCGGCGAGGTCCGGAACCTGGCGGTGCGGGACGAGATGGACTTCCAGGGGCCAGCGCGCCGCGAAGGGGACGTAGGCGCTGAAGTGTTCGCCCTCGAGGACCATGCGGCTGCCGTCGCTGCGCTCGGCCTGCAGCAGAGAGGCCGTTAGTGTTGCCGTACCGTGCATCGTGTCGGTGAACTTGCCGGCCGCGGCGGCCAGGGCAGCGGCGCGCGGCGTGACGTAGGGGTAGGCATAGATCTGCCCGTGCGGGTGGTGCAGGGTGACGCCAATGTCCGCGCCCCGGTTTTCGAACGGGAAGACCTGCTGGATGCCGGGCAGTGCGCTGAGGGCCTCTGTCCGGTGGGCCCAGGCATCGATCACCGTCCGGGTGCGGCGCCAACCCAGGCCGGCGAAGGATCCGGTGTGCTCAGGGGTGAAGGCAACGACTTCGCAACGGCCCACCGCGGGGGTCATGGACCCCCAGGCCGGTGTGGATGGCATCTCGCTCGTGTCCGGGCCCAGGGAGGGAAAGCGGTTTTCAAAAACGGCCACGTCGTAGTCCGGAGCCGGAATTTCTGTTTGGTTGGCCGGCGTCGTCGGACAGATCGGGCACTGATCCGCCGGCGGCAGGTGCGTGCGCGTCTGCCGGTGCGCGGCTACGGCCACCCATTCCCGGCTCAGCGCATCGAAGCGCAACTGGCCTGGCTCGGGGCGTAAGGGCAGATCCCTGCCATCTACCAGGGATTCCGGCGATCGCGCGGCCGACCCGACATCATCAAAGTAGAGGATCTCCCGGCCATCAGCCAGCTGTGTCATCGTCGCTCGTGTCATGGTTCAATTCTTACACAATAAAACAATTTCAAACAATAGAGAACATTAATAACCACTGGCCGCTGTCGTCGTATGCCCGTAGAAGACTAGGATGGCGGAGAGGAAGCCGGCGCAGTCGCCGTCGGATACCGCGCCCAGCCTCCTGTTCGCCGCACACACAAAGGATGCTGAATGCTCGCCGCAGCCCGCCACTCCGCCATCATTGCTGAGGTCCAGCGCGAACGGATCGTCCGCGTCGCGGCCCTCGCCCGGATGCTCGGAGTGTCCCCCATGACCGTCCGGCGCGACATCGACGCGTTGGATGCTGCCGGCGCGCTGCAGAAGGTGCACGGCGGGGCCAAACTGCCCGGCAGCGTAAGCACACACGAACCGGGCTTCGAGCTGAAAGTCACGCAGCTGCAGGAGGAAAAAATGGCGATTGCGCAGGAGGCGGCCACCCGCGTGCGGGAGGGCATGGCGGTGGGGCTCAGCGCGGGCACCACCACCTGGGCCCTGGCCCAGCTGCTCTCGGCCGGGCCCCAGATCACGGTGGTCACCAACTCGGTGCGGATCGCGGACGTTTTCCATCAGGGCTCCTCCCAGTCCACGGTGATCCTGACCGGCGGTGAACGCACGCCCTCGGACGCGTTGGTGGGTCCGCTGGCCACTTCCGCACTGAAACAGCTGCATCTCGATGTGCTCTTCCTAGGCGTCCATGGCGTTGATGCCGACGCCGGGTTCACCACGCCGAACCTGCTGGAAGCCGAGACGGATCGGGCCTTCGTGGCCGCAGCGCGCCGGGTCGTGGTGCTGGCCGACAACACAAAGTGGGGAACCTTCGGCATCAGCACCATCGCTGGCCTGGAGGAGGCGGACGAGCTCATCAGTGACGAGGGACTGCCCGGCGAAGCCCGGCGGATCCTCGGTCAGCGTGTGGGGCGGTTGCGCTTGGCGGCCACACGCACCCCGGCGACCGCGGCTGCCGGCACCGCCGCCGGCTCGCTCTCGAGCCCCTAAGACAGGCGCTTTCCGCGGTAGCCGGAGTTGGGGCAAGACCGCAACAGTCGCGGAGGGGCTGACGTCGTCGCGCATGACGGCGGTCATAGGGCTGCAAAGTTGTCACTACCGGAGTCTGTGAGTTCGCTTCCACAGTGATGATAGCCGTGATTATGCAAGGTTGTCAGTATGACAGGACAAGTTCGCTCCAACTCAAGCTTACACTGCGGCGCCACAAGAAAGGAGAGGAAGGCTGCCCGTTGGCGGCCTCCCTCTTCGGTCCGCTGGTCTATTACGTTGGCTAGGTCCGCACGTCGGGGAACCATCCAACGGGTGCTTTCTTCGGTTCAAGATGTTCGGGCTCGCGGTGTTCTTTCATGTCGCAGTTGTAGAACGGCCCTTGTGGATTCAGCAGGACGCCCATGTGGTGGTCTGCGTGATCCCGCCACCAGACGCTCATGCCGGTGGCCGGGTCGAGGCGCAGGTGCTCCCAGGAACGCCACAAGGCCGCTACGCGGGAGACGGCTTCGGGGTGGAAGTACCACTCGATGCACCACTTCGCGGTCTTTCCGGTGACGCTGCGGACGTAGGTGGGCAGCAGTTGCTCGTGAAGGAATTCTTCGGCCGTACCGTAGACGAGCTCCGGTGGCTTCTCGGGTTTGCCGTCTTCGCCTGTGCCGGGGTTGGGGGCGGGTGTGTCCGTATCGAACAATCCGAAATCATCTGCCATGGCTGATTGCTTCCTTACCCGGTGACCCAGGGATTAGCGACCGGAGCGGAGGGCACCAGGGAGGCCGCCGGTTCCTCCGGGCGGGGGCTGTACTTCTTGATGGACGCCTCCACGGCTTCCTTGTGCCGGCCGGTGTACCAGGGCATCGTCCGGACCAGCGTGGCGGGTGCTCCTGATGCGAGGACCACGGCGCGGCCGCGGTCCAGCTCGGCGAGGTTGGAGACGTCGAAGATGCGTTCCTTGCCTTCCTGCCGGGAACGGCTGGAGCCGGACTTGCCGGAGGAGACGGAGACGTTGGTGTAGCTGTAGTCCCCGATCAGGTCCGAGAGTGCCCGGAGGAAGCCTTCTTCGGCGACGCCGCCACCGTAGACCTTGACGTTCGCGGCCGACCAGATTTTCCGCATGTTCGCCTCGCCCCACAGCTCGACGCCCTGTGACCAGGACTGCAGGATGCCCATGACGATCAGGCCCTTGGAGCCGTAGTGGCTGAACTGGTCCGGCAGGGCTGCCCAGCGGACGACGTTGGCCAACTCATCGAGGGCGAACAGTGCAGGTTTGGGCAGGCGGCCGCCGCTGCGTTCGGCCCGTTCCTCCATCGCCTCGGCAATGGCCACCGTCAACGCCGTGGTGAGCGGGGACGCTGAGCCGGCCCCTTCCTTGGAGAGGATGTAGATCGTCTCCTGAGAGGCGGCGAAAGCGTGCGGGTTGAACTGCCGGCGGGAGTCCGTAGCTACCGTCGCGCCGCCCATCGGGGCGACCCAGCGCAGCGTGTTCCTGCTCTTGAGGCACTGAATCATCTTCTCTGCGGTGCCGAAGATCCCGTCGCGCTGCTTGTCGGCCAGCTGCAGCGTCGACTCCAGGCCCTTGTACTGCAGCTCGTAGTCATGCTCTTTCAGGATGTTGATCGGTTCCCGGTTCACCTGCTCCGTCACCCACAGGTAGACCTGCGTGATGGGAAGCTCACCGAGCGCGGCCGCGAGGAAGTACGAGGACAGGATGTCTTCGGCTTTGGGATCGAAGTAGGCATCCGGCTTGGACCCCGGGACCCGGGAACCAACAGAAAAGTGCTGCGTGAGCTTGTACGCCTTCTCCTCGTCGGTGACGTAAGAGATCGGGTTCCACCACCACTCCGGTTCCTCCTGAGCGATCTTCTGCGGATCAAACACCCACACCGGGGCCGTGAGCTCGCGGACGCCCCGGGTGCCGTCCACCACGTCGCGTTTGTTCGAGGTCGACACCACAGCGCCCGGTGCGTCCAGGATCGCGGGCATGACCCGCGAGGTCGACTTACCGGTCCGGGGACCCCAGATATCGAGGCTGAGGTCTTCCCAGGACTGAATGAACGTCTGACCGGTGGAGACCACCTTGCCGACCACGATGCCCGGCGTGCCTGTCACTCTCAGCCGATCCGCCGTCGCCTTCGCGCCCTTCTCGGAGAACGCAGCCAAGGACTTCCCGCGACCCAGATACCGTGCCGCCTTATCGACGCGGGCACGCTTGGATGCACCCTTCTTCCAGGCCACGAGCACGACGATGGCCAGGACCAGGACTACGCCGGCCATGAGAGCGGCCGCGACGGTGGACTGGACGGGCCAGGGCACCCGGCCCTTGATGAGTCCGGCGATAAGATCAATCGGGTCCGCGGGCGGTGCTTTGATGCCGGCCATCCAGGAGCCAAAGTGGGCGGCCGCGTAGGTCCCTCCGCCGAAGATGACGATGAAGCCGATGGCGAGCCAGACCAGCAGGGCATCGCCGAGGCCCATTCCTTTACGGTTCGGTGCACTCACAGCGTGCCTCCTTCAAGGGGTAGGTCAGGGGTCATGGGCTCGAGGAGGGTTTCCGGGATCTCTCTCCACTTAGCCTCGGTGTCGTTGACCCCGTCCGGGCCTTGCTCAAGCGATGTCAGTCCCACCAGGACCGGGATCCCGGGCCGGCCACCGACCTTGATCAGGAACTTCCCGCGTCCGGGAGGTTCGATGTCGAGCCCGCGGGAGTCCCAGGCAGGCGGGTCCTGCCAGGAGATGAGCTTCTGCTGCTCCTGGCGGGATAACGGAATGGCCGAGGTCAGCAACGGCATCTCCGAGGCCGGGAGGCCACCGCAGATCACCATGCCGGAGCGTTCCACGAAGCCGCGGGCCTTCATCCGGTCTTCTTCCGCCGGCAGTGCCAGCAGGTCGGACATGGTGTGGGAAATCATGATCTGCCCGACCCCCACGGAGCGGTTCAAACGGGTCAGGGCGTCCACCCGGTCCACCATGCCTTTACCGGCGCGCAGCGCCCGCCACAGCTCATCCAGGACCACGAAGTAGTTCCGGCGCGGTTCCAGGCCGGCGTCGGCGAGGGCGTTGGCGACGTTGACGGTCCCGAAACCGTAGGACCAGCACGCGAGCAAGATTGCTGCTTGGAGGTCGGTTTCAGTCTCGTCAATGCTGGAGACGTCGAAGACCACGGCGCGGTCGCGCCGCATCGGGTTGGTGGTGTGCCGGGAGAAGATTTCTCCCAGCTTCCCGCCACCGGTCAGGCCCAGCAGGGTTGCTTCCAAGGCCCGGGTTTCCTGCAGGTAGACGGTCATGTCGCCGCGGTCCAGCGCGACTTGTCGCAGTTCGTCGGGTGCGGAGATGATCACGTCCAACAGGTCTTTCAGGACAGGAACACCGTCGAACCGGTCATCGAGGACCCGCAGGGCCCGGTCCAGTATTGTCTGTTCCTGATCGGTGGGAGGGTTGTTCCGGCTGATCGTGATCAGGGAGACAACCATTGTCAGGCGCCGGCCGTGAGCGTCGGCGCGGACCCGGGCGGCGTCCTCGTGGTGGCCGCTGGCTTCGAGCAGCTGCGCCGCTTCGACGGCCTGGCCGGGATCGAGGATGTTCAGGTACCCGACGCCGCGGCCGAGCCTGATGACCTGTCCGCCGAGTGCCTGGACCGCTTTGACGTGTTCGCCTTTGAGGTCCCCCAGGATCAGAGGGTGGACGCCTTGGGCGGAGAGACCGATGAACATCCGGCGCACCACCGTGGACTTTCCCAGCCCGGGCTTGCCCAGGATGAACGCAGACGGATTGGAAATCAGGCGTGCCCGCTGGAACCAGCTGATCGGGTCACAGCAGACCGTGGCCTGGGTTTCCTCGTGGCGTCCGAGCGGGACGCCGATCATGGGCGAGGACGCCCCGGAGGAAAACGGCCACAGCCCGCAGACCTGGACCGTGGTTCCCCGGTATTCCTTCACCGACGGGACGAGCGCGGCCATGCCGCCGCCGCGCCCCGTCCAGCCCCGGGCACCCGGGCCGGCCTGACGCGGTTCCTTCTCAGCCTTCTTCTTCGGCGCAGCCTTTACTGGCTTTACTGTCTTTGACGTCAAAAAGTCCTTGAGAGCCATTAGAGGGCGTCCTTGATTTCGGACGGCAGGAGGCTGTGCTTGGGAAGGACCAGACCCAGGGGCAGGGACGCGGCGAATGCGGTGTCCTGGGTGCCGTAGGCGCGGCGCAGCAGCACCCGGGCGGTGCCGGAGGTCTGTTCCACGGCGGCCACGGCATCGGGGAGGCGTTCCTTGTCGGTCACGGTGGCTGTGACGACCATGCCGAAGTTCACCAGCCCGGCGCCCTGGGCTTCCTCGGCCGCGGTCTGCACGGCGGAGCGGGCATCGACCAGGGCGCGGGCGGAGGGCCGGGTCCCGGAGGTGATGCGGACGTTGGCGTTGTTCTGGTCCCGCTCCACCACGGCGGCGGCCCGGGCCGAGTCCATCGGGCGGTACAGCAGTGAGATCCGTTTGCGGTCAATGTCCCCGTGCGGGGCCAGCAACCGGGACAGGACCGAGGAGTTCACCGACCCGCGCGGGGCACCGGTCATGGTCCAGGAGACTGAGAACGCGCCGTCATGCCGGTAGTCATCCCAGGCCGCCTGCGTCGCGGAGGGTCCGACCTCGCCCCAGGTCAGGGACACCGGGGAGCCGGCGGCGTGGGCTTGATCAATGATCAGGGCCGCGGGCGGATCGTAGGCGATCCGGACGACCTCGCAGAGTTCCTGCGCGGACATCGGCCTGGCGATGCCGGCACCGGTGGACTGCAGCCGGGCCGACAGGCCGGGGATCCGGGACGCGAGGTCTCGGGCCACATCTTCGGGTGTGCGCTTCTTCGATCCCGTCCGCAGGGAGGCGTTGAAGGACAGGGACACCCAGGCCCGGACCGTGGCCGAGCCTTCCGGGTAGGTCTGTACGACCTCGTTGAGCACGTTCCTGGCAAAATCCGGGGCGTTCGGGTCGATGTTCATCATGACCTCATTGCGGAGCCGGTAGCCGGAATCCGGTGCGGTCTCGACCGTCACCGCTGCGGCGTCCAGGCCCGCTTCGTCCCCGAGGCCGGCGAGCCAGCCGCCCCAGTTCGCCACCCACGCATCGACCTGCTCCGGGTCCACCAGGGACGCACCGTCGGGCTCGGTGGAGAAGATCACGGTGTAGTGGCTGGTGGCCGGCACGTGCAGCAGCGCGAACGGGCGCTTGTAGGAGTCGGTGAACTCGTACAGGGTCGACTTCGCGGCCAGGCCGGGCAACTGGTACATGCCCCAGGCCGTCACCCCGAGGGGGCCGGAACGGTAGAAGTTCGTCCCGGAGGACCTGGAGAGCCGGAAGCTCATCCGTGTTCCGAAACGGTCAACAACGGACTGGCCATGCTTGTCCTTGACCGTCAGCAGCAGCGCGCTGGCCCCGGCCACAGCCAGGACAGCAAGGCCCGGGAACAGGCCCCAAATGGCGAAGCTGACGATCCCGGCCAGCAACCCGGCCATGACAATGCCGGTGCCGATCGCTCCGAGGTTGCCCAACCCGGCAGAACGCGGGACGCGCCAGTTGCCGTAGGACGGTTCCTTGTATTCGGTATTAGCTGCTGCCACTGGGGCCCTCCGCTGTTTCTGATTGGCCGGTTGAATCCTGCGCGGTCTGTTGTGCGGCCTGAGAAACCCTGGACGCTGCTTGTGCTCCTACGGCGACGGCCATGCCAGCCGGACCTGCGGCCTTCGCCGCACCCGACGCGGCGCCTGCGCTGCCGGCGGCTGCTCCTGCCCCGGTGCTGCCTGCTGTCCCCGCGGTTGCGGCGCCGGCCGCCCCACCCGGACCGGTAGCCCCCGGTGTCGGCTGGCCGCCGCTTCCCTTCGGGCCAGGTGTTCCGTTGCTGCCCTTCGGAGATGCGCCCGACTGGTTGCTTTGTGTACTCGCCGGGGTCGGGGCGGCGTTGGCTTTACCGCTGCCGCTGCGGCCCATGGAAACGGCGCCTGTGGCCATGGCCCCAACGGCAGCCCCGGCCCCCGCTCCCCCGCCGGAGGCGACGGCACCAACCATGGGCGTCACGAAGCGCATCAGCGCCGGCAAAGCGAACAGGGCGACAACCATCAACGTGAAACCCGTGATGGACCCGATCAGGCCGTCCTTCCCGCTGTTGTGCCCCATGAGGAGGAATGCGACGGAGTAGACGATCGCCGCAGCTGGTTTGTAGAGGATGAATGCGATGGTCCAGCCAACTGCTTTTTGGAACCACTGCTTTCCCATCTCCGTATTCGTGAAGGCCGCGGTGGTGGGCAGGATGCCCGCCAGGATCACCAACATGCCGCTGCGGACCACCATCAGAACGATCTGGACGAGGGAGGCAATCAGACCAATCAATCCCAGAACGATAAGGATGAACACGCCCACCCCCGTCTGGCCGGTCACGATCAGGAGGTTCATCGACTCGGCAAAGCCCTTTCCGTCCGTGGAACGCTCAATGATGGCGGCAGAGAACGCATCCGCGGCGACTACCAGAATCGAGATGACACCCAGGCCCAAGCCACTGACAAGTGTGAGCGTGACGAGGGACCGCAGCAGGTCTTTTAGCGGTGCCCCGCGCTGTTCCCAGATCATCCGGCTGCCACCGAGAATGACGGCGAGGACCGCAAGCGTCAGAGTCCAGACCATCAATTCGCTGTTCACCATGGAGACGACGGGGCTTGGCGTTGCACCGTCCTCGCTGGCCAGGTTCACCGTGGGCATGGACACCCAGAAAGTCGACAGGGTCGTCACCATCTGGCTCATGCCCTCCATGATGGCCTTCGCCATGTTGCCCATGGCGTCATCAGCGAGGCCTGAAATCCAGTCCCCTACGGGGTTCCAGGAAGGCCTCATGCTCCGCTCCAGAGGATGAATCCGGAAAGGTCACGGACTTGCCGGGGTTCCTCCAAGGGTGCGCCGTTGTCGGCAACCACGCCCTTCCAATCCCCGTCCTGCCAAAGCAGAGTCGTCCGCACCGAAGCAAGCGCTCCGTTGTCCGCCTTGAATGCCAGTTCCACAACGGTTTGGTTCGCCGTGTATGAGACATTGAAGCCCGCTATCTGGACTTTCACGGCCGAGGCTGGGACCGCGGTCGTGGGTGTCTTCATCCCTGCGTCACGGCCAGGGCCTTTGGCTGCAAGCTGCTCTGCGATAGCTCGTTCCTTGGAGGGGTCGATGCCCAGAGCCCAAAGGTTCACCGCCGCATAAAGCGCCCCTGTCGGAGTGTGAGCGAAGCAGGACCGGATGCCCTGATCGTCCGTCTTTCCCGGGCCTATTTTCGGGTCGGTTGGTGCGGCCATTGTTCCGACGAGTTCCCACTTCGTCTTGGGGGCCGCTCCCAGCGATGACTCCGACGAGGAGGGCAGGCCACAGATACTCTGTCCTGCTGTCGCCGAAGCGCTGGGGCTGGCTGTAGCTGAGTTGCTGGATTCGGCCGGAGCCGGTGCCGGCTGGGCGCTCTCCTGTCCTTTGGGGAGCAGGAAGATGACGACGGCTGCTGCAATCAGCGCGACCACCAGCGCGGCAGCAATGATGAAACCGGGTTTGGTGAACGGATTGCTTTCGGTGGTGCTCTCTGTTGACTGGCTCATGCTGAACCTCCCGTTGTTGGTGCTGGCTTAGACGAAGGCGCGGACGATGCCCGAGGCGCCGGTGATGATGATGCAGCCCATCAGGACCCAGCCGAGCTTGCCGATGGCTTGGGCTCCCTCGCCGCGCTGGAGCTGGATGACCATGCCGATGCCGACAATGATCACGCCCAGGACGCCCAGGACCAGGCCGATGCCGGAGGCCCAGTTCAGGATCGTGAGCAGTCCACCTGCCTGTGCCGGGACGACCGGGGTGGGGTTGGGGATAACGCTTCCGTCAAGTACAGCGAAGGAGTTCATAGTGAGACCTTTCAGTTGGTGGTGGGTGTGGTGTCGGTAGCCAGGGCGGCTAAGTCAGTGATGAAGCGTTGGTATTCGCGGGCCGGCGGCGGGGTGGTGGAGTCCCCGTGCCGCCAGGCCTCGACCCAGGGCAGGATCCAGAGCCGCGGCGCTCCCCCGCCGACGATGGCGGCGAAGTCCCGGAGAGCCTTGGGAGTCTTGCCCGGTGCATCCGCCAGGACGGCGAGGCCGAGCAGATCAAGCTCCGGCGCCGCGCCCGAGGCCCACTGGGTCAGTGCGCTCCGGGCGGCTGTCAGCCCGCAAATATCTGCACGGCAGACCAGCAGCACCCGAGGCTTGCCGCCGTCCTGGAGAACGGGCCAGCAGTGACCGGTGACCCGCGCACCGCCGATCAGATCAGCGATGCGACTTTCACCGGATCCCCCATGGGCTCCGGTGACCCACAGCGCTGCGGAGCCTGAGACCGTGCGGCAGGCCCGACGGTCTGCGGCGTCCGGTGCGACCATTCCCCGCAGCGGCGCACTGATCACAGCCGCCGGCGGCAAATACGCATCCGAGGCTGACATGTCCGCGCCGTCGGCCGGAGCCGGGTGGGTGATCCAGGGGTTCAGGGACTGTTGCACGATTTCCTCCTTTCAAAGTCCGTTGGTGGGTGGTTTAGAAGCCGGCGGCAACGGCGGCCGCAGCCGCGAGCCATGCCCGCTGGGTTGCGGGCTGGAGGGCTTCATAACGGATGGGGCCACTGACCAGGGCAGGATCGTAAGGAATCCGAACAACGGCCCGGACGAACGGGGCGAAGCCGTCCGCGATCCGCCGGGCCTCGTCCTTGGCCCGCTTCAGAGCATCCCCGCTCATGCTGCGCTTGGCGTCGGTGGACTCCGAGACGATCACGACGGCGTTGCGTGCCAGCTCCGCGTCGTGCCCGCCCCGGGATTCCAGCGTCTGCAGCGTCAGCCGAGCAGCTTCTGCGCGGTCCTCAATGGCTGTCACCGGGACGACGAGCTGGTTAGTGTGATCGATCATCCGCCGCCAGTTCGCGGCCCGGGCGGTGTTGCCGGAGTCCATCACGACGAGCCGGTAGTACCGGGTGAGGACCTGGTGGGCGATGTCCACTTCCTCGGCGGTCACTTCGTGATCGCCCTCTTCGTTTTCATCCGAGCGCAGGACATCGAACTTGTCGGCCGTCTGGTGGTGAACGAACTTGGCAATCTCTGCCGCGTTCGTGGACGGGGAGAGCAATTCGGTGGAGGCATCGATCAGGTCCAGGACGCTCCCGTCGTGGGAGCCCTTTTCCGTCCGCCACCCGAGGGTGCCCTGGGACTCGTTGTTATCCCACGCGACCGTGGCGGCCCCGCTGTAGCGGGCGAGGATGGCCGAGAGCATCACTACGGTGGGGGTCTTGTTCGCCCCGCCCTTGCGGTTCACTACCGCGATCGTGCGGGGGCCGGGCCAGTGTTGGCTGACGGTGCGGATGTCCTCGCGTTCGGCCATCTCCTCCGCCGAGGGATCCATCCGGAACCCCAGCCGTGTCAGGGTTCCGCGCCAGCCCTGCGTGGCTGGTTCCAGGACCGGGGCGCTGACCAGGAAGGAGGTCTCTTTCAGGCTTCGGTGCGTAGGGGCTTCCGCCGCGGCGGGGATGGGCGTCATCGTCGTTCCTTGCGTTGCTGAGGTTCCAAGGCGTGCCGTGGCCTCACCCTTGGGCGTGGTGTCGGCCGGTGCGGCCTGGGGCCGGACTGGTTCGATCGGGGTCGTCTCGGTGAGCGCCCCCGCCACGGGCGCGGCGGTGGTCGTGGGGGCCTCGGCCCGGCGCCTGGCGGGCTTGGGCGTGTAGCTGACGGATTCCTTGCTGCCGTTGGGACTGACGATGAGTTCGCCGTGGCCTTCGGGGTCATCAATGGCCACCCGTACGGCCCGGTTCAGTGTCCGTGCTTCCCCGACCACGAGGGCCAGGGCGTTCTCGCGGAGCTGCTGCAGGGATCCGCCCGGCGTGACGGTGCGGGAGTTCCCGGCCACGACGACTTCGGCGGTGCCGTTGTCACGGACGATGGCCTGGATCTTGGGGAATGCCAATACTTCTGTCGGGTTGCGACCCATGGGCTTCTTCCTTTTCTCGAGCGGGGCGGTTGGGGTTAGTGGTCGTCCGGCGGGGTGAGCCGGTTGACCTTCCAAGTGGAGTCTTTGGAGGTGCGCAGCAGCTGGAGTGCGTAGGGGCCAATGTCGGTGGGGACCGTGACGGTGACGCCGTAGCCGTTGGCTTCATCCACGGCCAGCGTCGCCGGCCCGGTCACCCGTGTGACGGGAATGTTGGCCGGATCAACCGTGGAGTAGTCGGCCGTGGCCTGCGGGGTGAGCCAGCGGGCGAAGTCATTTGCCCACAGGGCGGCGTCGGTGCCGGGGCGGGCGTAGTCGGCCATGGCCCGGGTCGCGACCGCGACCGCTTTGGTCTTGCTCTCGTCATCCCAGGCAATGCCCGACGTGGGCGGGACGGTCCCTCCCGGGGCCTGGGACCTGCCCCCGGTACTCAGGGAGGGAGCTACTGAAGTCACTGCGGGGGACGTGGGGACGGGCTGGCGTTCCGGGCCGCCGCCGGTGGACGGCGGGGCGCACGCCGTGCATAGGAGCACGGCGGCCAGCGCTGTCAGGGTGCGTTTCACTTCGGCTCCTCCGAGCCCGGCACGTACAGGAACGCACTGGGCAGATCGTTGTTCACGGTGCGGGTGTAGTACTTGTGGTCTTCCGGGACGGGGTTGCCGTTGTAGCCCTCCTCCAGATAGGTCCCGTCTGCGTTGACGGCCTTCACCGCGGCGACGTGGCCGTAGGTGGGGTCCGCTCCCCCGGCGCCGGGCGCGTACCAGACGACCGCGCCGACCCGCGGTGCGGAGCCGGTGGGCCAGCCGCGGGCGTTCCAGCCGTCCCGCCACGACAGTGCCGAGCCGAGATTCACGCCGTCGGGGCGGAAAGTGCTGTTGAGGACCTTGTACGGGGTATTGGTGCTGCCGAGCTGCTGGTTCACGCGCCACAGCGCGAAGTCCACGCACTCACGGTTGAACATTCCCAGCGCGCTCGGCTGGTAGATGGCGGCGGTGGCCCACGGCAGATCATCGCCCGCGCCGGAAGCGCCGGGAACCGGACAGCCGGTGCCGCTGATGGAAAAATTCGCGTCCGAGAGCGCCTGGACGATCTTCACTGCCGGGTCCCAGTACCGCTGGTAGTGATAGGGGTCCGCGTTGCGCTGGACGAGGTTCGCGGCGATCGTCGGTTCCAGCAGCTCCCAGCCCTCGACCTTCTGCAGGGCCCTGACGAAGTTGACCGCGCTGACGGACGGGTTCATCCGGTCCGCGTAGGAACCCCAGGCACCGTTATCCCTCTGCTGAAACAGACCTCGGGAATCCGGTCCAGCACCGTCGCCGATGTCGAGAACCCGCAGACCCGACTCCCCGAGGGCCACCATCACACTGACCATCTGGCCCTTGGCCGAAAGGTTCAGGGACTTGCCCGCATTCATGATCGCTGCAGCGTTCCTCAGCTGCTCAGCTGAGTACCCGTCGATCTTGGTGTCAGAGCTGATCGAGACGGAAGCCGCGGGGACGCAATCGGCCGCGGCCGGATTCGACCCGAAGAGCACGATCGACAGGACCAGACCCAGGAAGATCGCCGGCACGATAACCGCGGCGCCGATCAGCAGTCCCGTCGGCTTCATGCGGGCCACAGACTCAGGCCGTTACAAACACTATTGCTTAGTAATAGAGTGAGTCGGCAAGAGCGGCATTGGTTCGTCATTGCGTCAGGCAAGATGGATCCATGCCAAGCTTGATTCGACCAAAAATGCCGCCCGAAGTTGAGGTGGCAATCAGTCTTATGGGCAACCGTGCCCGGGTAGATATCCTGCGCCGCCTGTCGATGCTCGGCCCGTCGACCATTGGGCGTCTGCAGGCTGCGGTGGATATCAGCCGACCAAGCCTGAACCGACACCTCGATTTTCTCGCCAAGGCGGGTCTGGTGCAGACCGACCCCCCGGCAGGTATGCGCCACGGCAAGGATGTCGTCTATATCGTTCAATCCGCTCGGGTTCGAGAGCTGACCCAGGAGTACGCCAGCTATGTCGAAGGCATGTGACCGCGACTGTCCCGGGGCGTTCCGGCGGTACGCCGGTGCTCGGTGGGGGGACGTACAACTTATCGCGGTGGGCACATGTCCACGATAGCAGGATTGAAACATGTTTCAACCATGATTCAATCGCGTTCGGGATCGTTGCTTTCGTAGGTGTCCACGTCGTCCAGAAGTGCGTTGATCGCCTCGAGGGTCTTAGTGTCGATGTCGCCGAGAGTTCGGGCCGCAATGTTCTTCAACTTGTTCCGGCGCATCTTCTTCAGGAGCTGCAGCTCCCGCTCAATCCGTTCCGGGAGTTCACCGGATTCATCGGTCAGGTATGCCGGTTCCACTTTGAAGAATTTGGCCATCGCGACCAGGGCTTCTTTGGGGACAGTATCGGGTGACTCACCAGAGCGAATTCGCCACCAGCGCGTTCGAGAAAGCTCGTACCCGTTTTCGCGCACGCCTGCCTGGATGTCGGCGAACTCATAGGGTTCTCCGCCTTCGGCCACCACGACGTCCAGGAGGAGGTTCACCTTGCGAGCAAGGGTCTCCGCCCGCTCTAGCCGATCGCGGGGACTGTCACCGCCAACCATAAATTCAACCCCATCCAATTTCATTCGCTGTTTGCCGCAGCTTGTTCTCCGGCCGGGCCCGGCGGGAACCAATATTCGTACCAGCGGCGGACAGCTAGATTCCACCCTACCGGGTCGGAATTCCATTCATGTGTGTGTCCGGAACAGTCGAACTCCACGAGTTCTATCCGGTCTTTGTGTGTTTGCGCGAAGCGAGCGGAAGTTTCAAAAGGAACGGACCAGTCATTCCTATTGTGGAGGATCAGGACCGGGATACTCAGGGCGCCCTGGAATCTGGCCCGGTCAGCACCGCGCACCTCCAACGGCTCCTCGAGGCCGGCCAGTCTGCTGAATCCGCTGAGCGCCAAGAGCCGGGCTATGAGTGAGCCAAGGAGTTGTGGACAGCGCTGATGGCGGGCGTTGGCACGCAGAACGTCCTCCCAGACCAATACCGGCGAGACCATAACGAGGCCCTTGATCATCTCTGCCAACGACGACCGCTGCACGGTATTTAGAGCCATCGTTGCCCCGAGTGACCAGCCGAACACCACACATTCAGTTCCGCCGCGCTCCGCAACAAACCGAAGAGCTGCTTCTAGATCGCGCCATTCCGATTCGCCCAAATGCGATCTAGCGTCCCCCGAGCGAGGGCCCTCGCCATCATTCCGATATGAGATGACTAATGAGCTGAGTCCCATACGCGATGCACTCTCAACCCCACGCAGCGTCTGTGCCCTGGCACTTCCTTGCCCATGGACATGAATGGCCCAGCGGTCAGTTGCGCGGTCGATTATCCACGCAGGGGCTGGGCCGAGAGCTGTCTCGACAAAAGTCTCGACCACGTTAGCTGCAACGGACGATGGATCGACCGATACGATGCCACTCCACCGTCCCCTGGACTCCAGAGACAGGCCCGCGGGCCGATGAAGGAGGCGCCGTGTGACTTTGCCGTCACAGGTGGATATGACCGAACCGATGACGGCCGGAGGGCCGCCTGCCGAGAGCTGCAGGCCGAACTGCCCAGGCGCCAGCGTGTGTCTCGTGGCTGGGAGCTCGATCTCGTTATCGGAAATTGCCAGAGGGACGATGCCATAGCGGCGCCTATACGTCGCTGAAGTCGCCTGACGGGCTGCCCATGCCGCACCTGCAATGGCGCCCGCAGCACCAAGTAACCCGGCCCAGGCAACAGCCTTCAGCGAGGACGCCACGACAGCCGTTCGAGGTGGTCGGAGGCGCTGGCCAGTTTTCCGAGGCCTTCGGCGCCAATTCTGTCTCTTACTTCGGGATCCCGGGCCAAGGAGTCCTGGATCTCCACAATCATGCGGTGCAGCTCGCTGCGCCGGCGGTCCGGGCGTTTCGGAACCACACCAAGGTCCAGCGTCAGCCCGGCATTCCCGGCTACTGCCTGTCCCCAGACAGGTTCCAGGCCCGCAAGCACCGAGCTGGTTCGCGCCGTTTCGTAGATGGCAGTGACTTTGCGGCTGGCGGGAGGCAAAGCCATACCGGTGCAAAGAAAAAGGAACGTAGCCGAATTCAACACCGCATATATTCCGGACAAGGCGGAGAGCGCCTCAACCATACCGAGCACGTGAAGTGCGTCGAGTACGAGCACATCAACGACGAACAGAACGGCGGACAGGCACCCCAAGCCAACGAGCGCGAACGCTACGGTATAGATTCCGGTGGTCCAAGCCTTCCGAAAGCGCACGCAGGTCCAGCCTGCGGCGGCCATAACCGCGCCTATGTAGAGATACTGCCCGGCCGAATACAGACCCGCCGCCCACTGCCCTCCGTAATCCCGCATGAACGACGTCGACGTAACAGGAGCGTCGATCAGAATGAACAGGATGGTTGCCGATATCGCCGTGCCCACAAGTCCTGCTTTGGCCGCCACGTCGTACGAGGATTTCCTGCCGTAGGATGCCGGCTGTGTAGCCCGATGAATGGCCCGGGCGAGAAAATAGACACCCGTCAACAGGAGAAGGTTCGCTCCAAGGTCCGCATAGTTCCTCCCGCCGACCCACCCATCTGCGAGCAGGTAAACAGGGTTAATATTGAGGACCATGGACACGGAAATCAGCACCGAGGCCCATAGGATGCTGGTGTCTTTACCTTGGCCGCGTGACGCGATGACGATGAGCGTCAGGCTGACCATCAGCCCCGCTGCGATGATCTCCATCAGCCGAAGACGTCCTCGAAGGCGCCCGGTTCACCAGGCCCTGCCCTCAACGCCTCAGCCATGAGATCGGCAAGGTACTCGGCCGTGGCCTCTTCCAAGGTCCGGAACTCGGTTCGCATGAGGGCCCTGCGCACAATCTCCGGAGACAGGCCACGAAAGCTGCTCTTCAGGACGGTGCCCGCACCGGGTGTTGTGTCGTGGCCCAGGACCATGTGAGCAAGTTCGTGAAGAATAAACTGCTGGCGCTGTAGCTCCCAGGGCGTCGGGGGATGAAACACCCACTCGATCTTCGCCCCCGGCAGCCACAGACCACAGATGGATGTGCCGACCAACTTCTCGGTGGCACGAATCCGGATCCGCTTGCCGCGGATGTCTTCAATGACGCTCAAAAGCAGACTCAGAGTCAGGCCGCCTGGCAGTTCCAATGCTGCGAATGCACCGGATGCATCGCGGAAAGCCTGTTCAGACGTAGTTACAGACAGGGAACGCAGAGCTTGCGTCACAACAACATGACCCTTCAATAGCTTCATAGGGATAGGCTAGGTTGAAACATGTTTCAAACATGTCTTAGTCTGAATCAAGGTTCAACATATCCCGGGCAGAACGGGCCCAACCATATCAACCGGATCTTAGAAGTCATCGTTATTGCTGGGGAAGGAAGGATGAGCATGGCCACCGCCCCGACACCGCAGGTACCCATGACGTGTCCGAATTCAGCCCCTCCACCGTCCAACTTCCAGCTCGGCAGGGTCGCTGCAGGGGTGACTCACATCGGCAGGGCGGGCCGCCATCCCGCCAGGAAGATAGAGTTTCAGCGCAGGTCTGCGAAGCCCAAGAAAAGTGCGATGCGACACGCGGAGTCGTTTTCTGTAAACAAATCCCCGGATGCCGCCGCAAGCAGTGCTAATTTCGACTCAGTCGATAGCTGTAAACAGAAACCTCAAAGTGGTCGACTCCAGGTAGCACCAGCGATGAAGCAGTCACAACCGCAAGTTGTGCGAGATTCAAAGGACATGACCATGAGCGCAGTAATCAATCGTGGAGGCGGACGGCCTAGCAAGGGCCTACGCAAATACATTGGCTTCCGCACGCAGGCTAAGACCGCGGAAGACGTTCAGATGATCGCTGCCGCTAAAGGCATGACTGTCACTGATTACGTTTCCTCTGCCGTCGACCGGTCCCTGCGCGAAGACCTGGCATTGCTGGATCATTTCGCGCATCAGGAGGAACTGCCGATCCGCATAGCCTCATAACAGAAGAAGGCCCGCACTAGGCGGGCCTTCGAAGCTGAAGATCCACGATCCGGGAAGCTTGCCGGCGAACAGATCGTAGATCGGATGGAAGACCTTCACAGGGCTTCATTTGTGTTGCAAAACCGATCCTGGAAGATCGGCCCTTACTCATTCCCTCGACAGGAACAGCATCATCGTACAACAGCACACCCGCGTGCTGCCAGCCATATACGGCGCTGGCGTGTCGCGCGGGCCATCCTCTACACACAGCCCCGCTCAGGCGTGGGCTGCGTTGGCGCCTATCCTCGCAGGTCAGCCCCGAGTTCGCCTCTCCCGGGACGCAGGTAAGACCTACCCGCAAAAGCATGAGCGCACTCTCACTGAGACCCTGCCCACGTTCCCTGCGGCGGTCCGGATTTTTGGCAAGGACGGCACGTGCGCTGCGATTTTCCTTGACTTTGACTCGTCCGTCGCCGGTATTGACTGGGTCGAGGCCGACGTCCGTGCCGTCCAGACGTGGCTGCACTCGGTCGGTGCCCGCTGGATTGAGGATTACTCCCCCAACGGCGGCCGGCACGTCTACATCCCGCTCGAGCAGCGGGTCACCTTTTCTGAAGCGCGCGATCTTGTCGAGGCGCTGGGCACCCGCTACCGGAGCCTGGACAAGACCCCGCACCAGAACCTCCTGCATGGCTGCATGCGCACACCCGGATCCCCGCACAAGCGCGGCGGACACCAGGAACTCGCCATGTCATTGTCGATGGCCTACGACGTTGCCCGGCGGCCCAACTCGGCCACCACCTGGGCAGCCATGAACGCCGACCTTGCAGAGGAGATCGCAGCGGTCAAGGCACTCCGTCTCGAAGGCACGATCACACCGGCCACCACCGAGACGCCCCGAATCCAGCACCCAGCCGGGCGGATGTCCCGGACCATGCAGCTGATGGCCCAGACGGGGCTATACGACACCAACCGGTACGCCTCCGATTCGGATGCACGACAGGCCATTGTCACAGGGGCCGCGGCCGCCGGCATAGAACTCGTCGACGTCGAACGCCGGATGCTGCAGGGGACCTGGCCCGGACTGGCCTCTTTCTATGCCCGCTATGCCTCCCGCCACCGTGTCCCGGCATTGCGCAGGGACTGGCTGAATGCGGTTACGTATCTGAGCAAAAACCCCGGGTCCAGGGACAGAAAGAACAATGCCCGTATATCCCCCACAAGCCAGCCAACTACACAGCCCCCCGTAATACAAGGGAATCCGATTTCATCGAATCCCGATGTGGAGCATCGGTTCATCCGGACCTGGCGAAATGCACTGCGGTTGAAGGAACATGCCTACACCGATTCAAGGACCGGGCTGGCCAGGAGAATGATGCTGAGGTCGCTGGGGGAGGCAGCACACATGACGGCATCCAGGTTCATTGAATTCGGTGACCGGTCCATCGCGGTGGCCACCGGCCTGGATCACACCACGGTCGGATCACACCTCAGAGCCCTGCGCAACGAGAAGGACCCGTTGGTGACCCTCGTTGAACAGGGCCGCGGTACCAAGGGAGACCTCTACATGCTGACCGTGCCGGAGGAGGTGAAGACGGCGGCTGAAGACCTGACTTGGCGGAAGGGGAAAATCCACGCACTTCGGCCAGTTTTCAGGGAACTGGGACTGCCGGCGGCCTTCGTGTACGAGGCACTGGAACACTCCCCCGGCCTGTCAACATCCGAGATCGTAAAGCTGACCAAGCTCTCGAGGACAGCTGTCAGTGAGGCGCTTGAGGTAATGGCCGCCTGGAACATGATCGCCCGGAACAACGAACGGGCCTGGTCGGTGGTGGCATCGACGTCACTGAAAGACCTCGCCGAGCACTTCGGGGTCATGGAAGCTGTGGCGGCGCAGCTGCAGCGCTACCGGATCGAACGGATCCTGTGGAAGGAATGGCTGTCTAAGAACGTCAACACCGTCGCCGAGCTCCTCTCCCCCGGTGAGGACTATCCATGGGAGGCATTTGAGGGTCCACCGGACGAGTGGGCCCTGGCGGACATGGCGTTCACTAGGGCCGGCTAAATTCGTTCACCCCGATCCTATTCCTGACGCCCTTCTCCCCTGCCATTCCGCGGGCGGTTTGGCAGATAGGCTCCTGGCCGTGCGTCGAATCCCACTCTCCCGGCGTCACGACTGTGCCGCCGGCCGGATCAAACCGAGGCAGGGATGCGCAAATAGTGCCATTTGCGAAAACGTGGCGCCAACGCCCGCTCCCCCTCGCTGCCGCGATTCTGGGTGACCGGTTCCAGCGTGGTCTGGGATAACGCCCCCCCGCCTGGAGCGACGGCTACCCTCCGGTACGAGTACTCTCCCCCCGGCCGGCGCGCCCGGCCGTCCGCCGACACAGGGTAAGCAACTACGTGCCTAGGAGACGGTCCGGCACCATCCCCTAAATCGTAATCATGAGCAAATGCCACCATTGACCCATATTCGCAAATACCCCCTTTTGCGCTCATCCCGCCTCCGGACCTCACTCCCCCGCGTCAGCCAGATGCCAGCCGACAGAAAAAGACCCAATTGCTCCAGGCACAAATGGAACCATTTGCTCGCGAGCACACCCAAGTGGGATGCACCGGTCCGGGTTTCGGGGGAAAACGTCGTCAGGAAACGTCGTCGGCAGGGAAGGATCCACCGCTCGGGGAGTGCCCTGGTGCCATGTCTAGTCGGCAGTGAAGTGGCCAGGGGCAAGCCGAGTGACTGCGCGCCAGTGCTGGAGTGGTCCGGGAAACGGACCGCCCCTGGCCCGGCTCGGTGTCCGTGGAGCTGGCCGCAAGGGCTGCCGGTACATATGTCACCATATGCGCATAAGGCACCCTTTGCGGCAGATGTGGGATTACCTGAAATCCCTCTATTTGAGCAAGTAGTACCAGATGCGTATGCGGTGGCATATGCGGCAATACCTCATTAAGCGCAAATCCCACCATAAGTCCCTGAATAGGGCCTTGGCGGCCCGAACGCAAATGCCTCCATTTGCGTTCGAACGTTGCAGCTCCTTGCGGTCCTCCCGTTGAGAAAATGCCACCATATGCGAAACGGTTGACGTGGTTGCCGGCGAGACGCCGCTTGCTCAAATAGAACCATTTGCGAATCGCTGTCAGGCCGGGGTTCTCTACAGTCCCCCTATTTAACAGCCCCGTGCTACGACACGCGACATGGGCAAAAGGGAGCATTATGCGGGAACCTGTCCCCGGGCACCCACTAATCGGGTCTCGTCGATTCTGGCGCAAATGGTTCTTTTTGCGCATGGCCCGTCACGCTTTAGTCCTTTGCGGCATATGCGCAAATGGTGGCATGGTGCAGTACACGCAAAGTGAGGCATATGCGTCGTTTCCGCAAATGCCTCTTATGGTGCCATTTGCTCCAAAGGAGGGATACGCGTGAAAAGAACCATTTGCGCCAACACTCCCGCGTGGCGTCCGGGCAGACCCCAGGAGCACCGCTAGTCTGGTCTCATCGGTTGCCGGCCCGATGAGTTCCCGCCACACGTGGGCCTTCTGCCGCACCGTTTTTCTACCAGCAGTGCAACGGAAGGTACCCCAGACATGTCGGCAAAAATCATCGCGGTTTGCAACCAAAAGGGTGGCGTCGGCAAGACGACCCTCGTGACCGGCCTGGCAGAGGTCTTTTCCAGAACGCTCGGTAAGAAGGTCCTAGTCATCGACGCGGACCCGCAGTACAACGTGACGTCCGCCCTGGGCGTGACGGAACCGGAGTTCACCCTCAACGATGTCCTCTACGGCGACGAGTCGAACAACCAGAAGATCATGCCGGGGGTCGCGGGCGACGCCATCATGCCGGCGGGGGAGGCCTGGCAACCAAAGGTCGACAAGAATGAATCTTTCCCGAGACTCGACCTGATCGCGGCCGAACGCAACCTGGCATCCCGCGAACGCGACTCCATGATGGCCCGCGAACACCGACTGCGGATCGCCCTGAAGGGTGTCGCGGACGAGTACGACATCGTCCTGATCGACTGCGCACCCTCGCTGGGGCTTCTGACCGTCAACGCCCTGACGGCAGCCACGCATGCCCTTCTGATAACCGAGCCCCGGGTCGCCTCAGTAGAGGGGCTGTCCGAAATCGTTACGACCATCGGCGAAGTACAGGAGAACCTGAACGAGAACATCGAGCTTCTGGGTGTCATCGTCAACAAGCAGAAGAAGCGCGCTGACCAGATGCACTGGATTGAGAAGATCAACGCCAACTTCGGTGACCTCGTCTTCGAACCGATGCTTCAGGACCGCGAAGTGTTCGCCAAGGCGCAGGCCGCCTCGCAGCCGCTGCGGGCGTGGGGCTCCGAAGCCGCCCCGCATCGGGCCGACCTGGTCCAGCTGGCCACGCAGATCTGGAAAGGTGCAGAGTCATGAACCGCCCAGGACCCGCCCCGGAACGCGGAGGCACCCCCAGCGCCCTGGACGCCGTACGGAAACGCGGCGGACTGAGCAAGGCACGCAACACCAGCGTCATCGCCGACATGACGCGCATGGCAGATGAGCCGGCTGCGGATCCACAGCCGGCGACACTGCACTCCGTGCCGACCTCCGCGGCAGACCCCGAGCAGACACCCACCTCCGCCGCAGCTGCACCTGCACCGGCGTCGATTGAGGCAGCGCCGGTTCAGCACGCTCCCGTAGTCGAGGCGCCGGTAGTCCAGCAGGTCACCGCGCAACAGGCGCCGGTTCAGCAGCCACAACCTGTCACTTACATGCCGCCGGTCCAGCCGGTGCAGCACGCTCCGCAGCAGGTCCAAGCCCTTCTGCAGCAACCGGCTCCCGAACCGGCGGAGCCGGAAAAGAAGAAGTACCGGAAGACCAGCTTCTTCCAGTCGAAGGAGTCGGGCGCCCGGATGCGATCTGCGTACATGGCGACCCGTCACTTGACCGGATCCAGAACACTCTCGGACTTCATCCTCGCCGCCGTGGAGCGTGAGGTCGAGGCTTTGGAGCGCCAGTACAACGAAGGGAACTTGTTCACCGCAGACCCAGGCAGTGTTCCCCGAGGCAGGCCCCTGGAGACTTAGGCGCTACCGGTCGCGGCCGGGGAGTGCATCAGCTCGTCATGCCCGTGGTGGTTCATGAAGTCCGTCGGCATCGAGTGGGCCTCCTCGGCTGCCGTGGCAGGCAGCCGAAATTGGGTACTTGGTTGGGGGAGCGGGTGCCAGGTCCGGCGCCTCAGCGGAGTCAATCGGCACTATGGAAGACGGCCTCGCTTGAGTCCGTCCGGTAAGTCCCCGGAGTGAATTCCCCGCTTCGCGCGCAGAGTGACTGACGATCGATGGCGCTCCTCTAGCAGAAAGGCCGTCCGGTTGGGGTATACCTCTAACTGACGTCAGCTGAATACCGGCAACCGCGCCAGATTAGGGTCTGTTGGGGCATATCCTGACATCTTGCCGGCTGGGTTTATGGGGTCACCCTGACACTCGCCGCCGGCGAGCCCGCCGACAGCACCTAACGATTGTTCCGCGGTCTCGATGGTGCTGGAATTGAAATAGTGTTGAGGACAAGGCTGACGTTGGCTTTGGGGGAGGCGCCAGCATGAACCACGAACGAAGGCCCCTGCTGGCCCGCAAAATCCATGTCCAGCTGATCGATGACCTTTCCGGCGAAGATGCACAGGAAACCGTCCGGTTCTCCCTCGACGGAGCTGACTACGAAATCGACCTGTCAGCCGGGAACGCGGCCGAACTGCGCGGGGCTATGGCGCGGTTCGTGTCCAACGGCCGGCGCGTCCGCGGCGCGGGGGCGGGAAGCCGGCGCGACAGGACCGGATCGACCGGCAGGGAAGAGACTCAGAAGATCCGGGAGTGGGCCATGGCCAATGGGTACAGTCCCAGCTCCCGGGACGAATCAGCCAGGACATCAAGAATGCCTACGACGATGCACATTCCTAAGCGATAGGCCCGCCAGCCGCGGGCCGAGCGGGCAACGCCCTTGGAACCGATGGCTGCCCCGTCAGTGTCCTTCGTTCGTTTCTATGCCATCTGTGCCGGTGACGGTGCGGGCTTTCCAAGCCTGGAGAGTTCTTCGACGGCGCTGCCGATGGCGATGCCTCGGGCGCCGGCGGCGATAAAGTCCTGTGCGTTGTGGAGGTTCATTCCGCCTGTTGCGACGAAGCGGACCGAAGGAAAAGGTCCGTGCATCTGTCGGATCCATGTGCTGCCGAGGTTTACGGCAGGGAATGCCTTCAGCCAGGTCAGCCCGAGGCCGTGGGCCTGACCGACTTCTGTTGTAGTCGCCACGCCCGGCAAGGGAGCCATCCCGAGTTCGATCGCGTGGGAGACGATCTCCTTGTCGAATCCGGGTGTGACGATGAAGCTTGCCCCAGCGGCCTTGACCGCATTCAGCTGTTCCACGGTGAGTACGGTCCCCGTGCCGGCCTCATGGCCGTTGTCGCGTCCTGCCGTGACCAGGGCCGTCAGGTCTCCTGAAGTGAATTCTTGGCGGTATGTCCGAATGTGTCGTGATGCCCGCCTTGACGGGGGTGAGCTGCGGAAACAGCGGCCCTTTCCCCACCAGCAAGCAGGGCACTCGGTTGCTGAGGCGGACCCTGCGGTCGCTGATTCGTGCTGCCTGCCCGGTGTACGTCGTCCTCCGGAGAGGCTTCGGCGTCAGCGGCCTGGCGATCCGGACCGTGCATGGTTCGGGCCCCTGAGGCGCACCCGGGGGTGAACGCCGTGGACCGCGGAATGGCTGCCTCGGGCCGCATTCCCGCCGATGTGCCGTCCGTCCTTCGTAATACCCGGCCATGGTTTTTGACTTGCACTTCTCCGGATTTATGGTTTATAAGTCCCGCCGCACCTCCCCCCAAGTGGCGGCGTGGCCAGCCGTTAATGCCCCCGTGCCGATCCCCCAACCGGTACGGGGGCATTTTGCGTCCTGCTATGAGCGGCCCGCGTTCACGATGGCCGGGCAGTTCTGCCGGTGCCAGGGCGTCCCGGCCGTGCCGCTGCAGCTGATGGGCGGGTTCCCGTGAGGTGCCGACGGGGGCCGGCCGGTGTGCAAGCGGGGTGAAGGCCGGCAGCCGATCCTGGGCCCAGAACGTCGCGGAGCGACGTGAGGGCTGCATCGGCGTTGCGCAGGTGTATGGCGTCCGCGGTCCCGAGCGGGGCCAGGCGGCGGGTCAGGAGGCCCACGGCGGCAAGGATGTTGTCCAGGCCGGTAAGTGCACGGACGATCCCGGCCAGGTCTGAGGGCGGGGGAGCGGCTGCGAAGAGAAGGATTCTGCGGCAAAGCCGCGTGCAGGCTTTCGCGTCGTCGATGCGGAAGGCGCGGGTCATCGACGAACCGACGGCCGCGGCGCTGGCGAAGGCCAGCGCCAGATGTGGATCGATCGGGTCCATAACCTCATTGTGGTCGCCTCGCTGTCTGGAATACCAGTCACTCCCGTAACACAGGCGTGCGATCGTGCGGAACCTGAGCGCCTCGCCGGTTCTGACGCTTAGCCGGCGGAATGAGAAACCTTGAGACTGCTCTGTAGACTTTTCAGGAGTTTCTGTCGCCGGATTTTCGCATCGCTGTCGGTCAGAGACCCCGCACGGTAACTTCGGAGGCTGGACCGACCGGCAGTCGATTGGGGTTGTCTGCCTTGCACCTCAAATACGATCGATAAATGAGACAGGCTGGCCGCTTCCCGGGGCCGTCAGGATCTTCAAGAATTGTCGTTTTCAGAAGTCGTCTGCACCACGTCATACGGAAGTATGGCTCCGGTGCACAGGACTGTTGACATCCGTTTGTCAGAAGTCATCTCCACTGCCGGCATTTTCTTCAGAAGTCGCCTGCACTAGCCATGAACCATGGTCAAGAGTCGTCTGCACCGTCAGCGCCCGACATAACATCGGATGAACCTTCGCCGAACTTGAGATACCCCTCGACTTTCTGTCACAAACAGAGAATCAGGGACCCTTTGCATGACTTAGAATAAATCACGGGTTAAATGACATGTTTCGATGCCAGCCGGATTCCGAGTCACATCGTCACTTAAACGAACGTATAAATGACGGAGGGAACTCCTGTGCTTGTCGGATATATTCGCGTCTCAAAGACGGACGGATCCCAAACCACGGACCTGCAGCGGGACGCGCTCCTGGCCGCCGGCATCGACGTGGATTCCCTCTACGAAGACAAGGCCTCAGGAAAGAAGGACGATAGACCCGAGTTGGCAGCGTGTCTCAAGGCACTGCGCCACGGCGACACTCTGGTTGTGTGGAAGCTCGACAGGCTGGGCCGGGACCTGCGGCACCTGGTTAACATCGTCCACGACCTGACCGAACGCGGCATCGGGCTGAAGGTCCTCACGGGGCAGGGTGCGGCGATCGACACCACCACAGCCTCCGGAAAGCTCGTCTTCGGGATCTTCGCCGCATTGGCTGAGTTCGAACGCGAACTCATCTCCGAGCGCACTCTCGCCGGACTGGCCTCGGCACGGGCACGTGGCCGTAAAGGCGGACGGCCCTACAAGATGACTCCCGCGAAACTTCGTCTCGCTCTGGTATCAATGGGCCAACCCAACACGAAGGTCAGCGATCTTTGCGCTGAACTCGGCGTTACCCGCCAGACCCTGTACAGGCATGTGTCGCCCGCCGGGGAGCTGCGTCCAGACGGTGAGAAGCTACTTTCCCGTTAGCCTCGGCCGGCTTTAGCCAATAGTTGTTGATGATGACTTGTGGCGGGTTGCCACTTCTCGAGTCAACGGTCCTGGGTGTTCAAACTTCTTAGGAACTGAGACGGTAGGCAGCTGCGTCAATCTCCGAAGTGGTCTGCACAGAAAGGTGTAGCCGCCCTCGCGGATCCGATTCGCCCAGGGCAATAGTCCCCGGTATCCGGGCTCACGACTCTGAAGTCGAACGGTCGGAAGGCGGCTACTGTGTTGGTGCTCGGCGCGATGTGGCCGCCTGCATCGAGACGGCGGCAGCGTATTCACCTGACCGGATGACAAATTCACTCTGTGACGGTTGTTGAAAGGGAGGAGGCCGATCTCTAGGCGTTGTAGCCGTGCGGGTTGTTGTTTTGCCAGCGCCAGTGGTCCTCGCACATCTGGTCCACAGTCTTGGTGGTTGACCAGCTCAGGTCGGCTAGGGCCGAGCTCGCGTCGGCCCAGAACGCGGGGAGGTCTCCGGCACGGCGTCCGGTGAGCTCGTAGGGGATCGGACGGCCCACGGCTTTCTCGAAAGAATGCAGTACCTCGAGCACGGAGGATCCCTTGCCCGAGCCGAGGTTCCAGCGGAAGACGCCGGTCCGGGCCGCCACGTGGTTGAGCGCGGCGACGTGGCCTTGGGCCAGGTCCACGACGTGGATGTAGTCGCGCAGGCAGGTGCCGTCCGGGGTGTTGTAGTCGGCGCCGAACACCATCAGCTTCTCGCGCCGGCCGACGGCGACTTGTGCGATGAAGGGCACGAGGTTGTTGGGGATGCCCTGCGGGTCCTCGCCGATCCGGCCTGAGGGGTGTGCGCCGACAGGGTTGAAGTACCTCAGGAGGGCGATGTGCCAGCGGTCGTCCGCCGCTCCGAGGTCGGCGAGGATGTCCTCGATCTGTTCTTTGGTCCGGCCGTATGGGTTGTTGGCGCCGATCTCCATCTTCTCCACGTAGGGGATCGGGTTGTGTTCCCCATAGACCGTGGCGGAGGAGCTGAAGACGATTGAGCGCACGTCGTGCCGGTCCATCGCCCGGAGCAGGTTCAGTGTGCCCACGAGGTTGTTGTAGTAGTACATCAGGGGCTCCCGGACGGATTCCCCGACGGCTTTGAGGCCGGCGAAGTGGATGACCGCGTCGATCGGCTGCTCGGTGAAGACGGCGTCCACGGCCGGCTCGTCCACCAGATCCACCGGGTGGAAGGCAACGGGCGTGCCGCTGAGCTCGGCGACCCGGCGCAGCGACTCCTCGCTGGAGTTGACCAGGTTGTCGATCACCACCACTTCATGGCCGGCTTCCTGCAGGGACAAAACGGTGTGGGAGCCGATGTAGCCGGCGCCTCCGGTGACCAGAATTCTCATTGGGGCCCTTCCTGGGGGATTAGGACTGGTTTGCCGTGTGTTCGTGGGGCCGCCGCGGCGGACGCGGGTCAGGAGATGCGTGCGGCCCCGGCCGAGGGGGAGACGGTGAAGATTTCCGGCCGGGTGAATCCCGCCTCCGCGAAGGCGCGGATGACGGCGTCGCGGACCTGCTGCTCGTCCTGCACCGGGGTAAGGGCGATCGCCGAGCCGCCGAAGCCGCCACCGGTCATGCGGGCACCGATGGCGCCGTGGGTCCGTGCCGTGTCGACGGCGAGGTCCAGTTCCGGGCAGGAGATCTCGAAGTCGTCCCGCATGGAGGCGTGGCTGGCATCGAGGAGGAGGCCGATGTGGGCCGGGCCCTGGGTCCGAAGGACGTCCACGGTCTGCAGCACGCGGTCGTTTTCGGTGACGATGTGGCGGGTGCGCCGGAACGTGGTGGCATCGAGGAGTCCGCTGGCCTCCTCGAGGTCCCGGACGGCGAGGTCCCGCAGGGCCTTGACGCCCAAGGCTTCGGCGCCGAGCTCGCACGATGCGCGGCGGGAGGCGTAGCCGCCGTCGGCGTGCGAGTGTGCCACTTTCGTGTCGATGACCAGCAGGACGAGTCCGGCTTCCCGTGCCTGGAACGGCACGAGTTCCACGGACTGGTCGCGGCAGTCAAGGAAGACGGCCTTACCGCTGGCGCCGCGCAGCGACGCGGACTGGTCCATGATGCCGGTCGGAGCTCCTACGAAGGCGTTTTCCGCGTGCTGGGTCAGCATAACCATTTCCTGGGCCGAGAGCCCGGCTCCGGTGAGTTCGTTGAGGGCGGTGATGACGGCGCATTCAATGGCGTGCGAGGAGGAAAGCCCTGCGCCGAGCGGGACGTCGGATTCAAGGAGGAGGTCGAAGCCGGGGACCTTGATGCCGTGCTGCTGCAGCGCCCAGACCACTCCGAGGGGATACTTGGCCCAGCCGGTGATGGCGCCCGGCGCCAGGGTGGCGGCTTCGGTCTCGACGAGCCCTTGGTCTCCAATCGTGGACAGCAGCCGGACGGTGGAGTCGTCGCGGAGCCGGACGGCGGTTCTGGCCCGCTTGTCGATCGCGAAGGGCAGGACGAAGCCCTGGTTGTAGTCGGTGTGCTCGCCGATCAGGTTTACCCGGCCGGGGGCGGCCCAGACGCCGTGCGGTGCTGCGCCGAAGGTGGCCTCGAAGCGCTGTGTCAGGGCGCCGGTCCCGGCGTCGGTGCGTGCTGTTGTTTTCATGCGGGGGCGCCTTCCGTGGTCAATGTGGTGCGGGTTGCGAGTCCGGCCGGCTGGGCGGCCACTTCGCGCAGCCGGGCCGCGACGGATTCGGGGGTGGTGTCGTTGATGAAGGCGCCCATGGCGGCTTCGGAGCCGGCGAGGTACTTCAGCTTGTCGGCGGCGCGGCGGGGCGAGGTCAATTGCAGGTGCAATTGACCGGCCCGCCGCATGGCGGGCTCCAGCGGAGCCTGGTGCMAGGCTGCGATGTAGGGGGTCGGCGTCGGATACAGGGCGTCAAAGCGCTTGAGGAGTTCGGGGTAAAGCTCGGCCAGCTCGTCGCGCTCGGCGCCGTTCAGGGCGGCGAGGTCCGGGACCTGGCGGTGCGGGACGAGGTGGACTTCCAGCGGCCAGCGCGCCGCGAACGGGACGTAGGCGCTGAAGTGTTCGCCCTCCAGGACCATGCGGCTGCCGTCGCTGCGTTCGGATCGGAGCAGGGAGGAGGTGAGCGTTGCCGTGCCCTCCGTCATGGCGGCGAACTCACCGGCGGCGGCAGCCAGCACCGCGGCGCGTGGCGTCACGTAGGGGTAGGCATAGATCTGCCCGTGCGGGTGATGCAGGGTGACGCCGATGTCGGCGCCCCGGTTTTCGAACGGAAAGACCTGCTGGATGCCGGGCAGCGCGCTGAGTGCCTCGGTCCGGTGGGCCCAGGCGTCGATCACCGTGCGGGTGCGGCGCCAGCCCAGTTCGGCAAAGGACCCGGTGTGCTGCGGGGTGAACGCCACCACTTCGCAGCGGCCGACGGCGGGCGCGGTGGTCCCCCAGCCCGGCGCGGCGGGAATCCCGTGGGCATCGGGGCCGAGCGAGGGGAAGCGGTTTTCAAAGACGGCCACGTCGTAGTCCGGCGCCGGGATCTCGGTCTGGTTGTCCGGCGTCGTCGGGCATATCGGGCACTGGTCCGCCGGCGGCAGGTGGGTCCGCGACTGCCGGTGCGCGGCGACGGCCACCCACTCGCGGCTGAGCGCGTCAAAGCGCAGCTGGCCGGGCTCGGGGCGGACGGGAAGCTCACGGTCGTCCATCAGGGAGGAGGCGGGCCGCTCGGTCGACCCGGCGTCGTCAAAGTAGAGGATCTCCCGGCCGTCGGCCAGAAAGTTCGTGGCGATGCATGTCGTTTTCACATTTGTACCTTTCCCGTTGCTAGAGTGCGGTGAATTTGAGCAGAAGTGCGTGTTCGGGGTTGAGGGCGGGCATGGGCAGTCCCACCTCGGCCAGGAAACGGCCGTCCGCAACCGCGCCGTCCGCCATCCAAGCTGGGGGCTTGACCTGCGTGAACGTATGCGAATAGTCGGCGTCACCGGGAGCCGGGAAGACAGGCTCCACACGGTACTCCCGGTCCGGATCCAAGCCGGGGATGGAGATCCGCCCCGGTTGTTCGGCGAGGGCGGTGCCTGTGCGGACCAGGGCGAACAGCGCCGCCGTCGAGCCCGGGTAAACGGTGGCCTGGGAGGCACCGCTGGCCACGACGCCGTGCAGCATCAGGGAATCGCCGGGCACGTCCGAGCGGACCATGCGCCCGGAGTGAATCAGGCCGCGGTGTTCCTTGTAGAGGGCGATGAAGCGTTTGAGTTCCTCACGCTCGGCGCCCTGGACCCCGCGGACATCCCATTCCATGCCGAAGTGGCCAAACAAAGCCGTGATGGCACGGAACGATAGATCGTGCGTGCGGGCCGTGGTGTGCGAGGTGGTGGGGCCGACGTGCCCGCCCACGAGTTCGGGCGGGACCACCAGCCCGGTCCAGCGCTGGATGGTCTGCCGTTCCAGGGCATCGTTGCAGTCCGAGGCCCAGATGCGGTCCGTGCGTTCCAGGATGCCCAGGTCCACACGGGCCCCGCCGGAGGAGCAGCTTTCAATCTCGACACCGGGATGGGCCTTCTTGAGTTCGTCAAAGAGCCGGTAGGCGGCCAGGGTTTGTTCGTGGACCGAGGAGCGGCCGGCATGGCCGTGCTCCAGCTGGTCCCTGTTTTGGTCCCACTTCAGGTAGCTGATGTTGTTCTCGCGCAGCAGGGCGTCGACGCGGTCGAAAATGTACTGCCACGCGTCCGGGTTTACAAGGTCGATCACCTGCTGGTTCCGCCATTCGATCGGCAGGCGGCCGCCGTCCTTGTAGCTCTGGACGGAAGGACCAACGATCCAGTCGGGGTGCGCGCGGACAATGTCGGAGTCCAAGTTGACCATTTCGGGTTCCACCCAGAGCCCGAATTCCATCCCGCGGGAGGTGACGGCGTCGATGAGCGGTGTGAGCCCGTTGGGCCAGAGGGTTTCGTCGACGTACCAGTCGCCGAGGCCGGCGTGGTCGTCGCGGCGGCCACGGAACCAGCCGTCGTCGAGCACAAAACGCTCGACGCCAAGATCCGAGGCGGACTCGGCCAGTTCGATCAGCGTGTCGATGTTGTGGTCGAAGTAGACAGCTTCCCATGTGTTCAGCACCACCGGGCGCGGCTTTCCGGCGGGCAGGCCGGTAGCGGCAGCGGGCAGCACGTGGTGCGGTCGGTTGCGGAACCAGCTGTAGAAGGCCTCGCTGATCCCGTCCAGGCCGCGGCCGGAGTAGGCGGCGAACAGCGCAGGGGTGGTGTAGCTGGCACCGGGTGCGAGGATGACTTCGGCCGGGCCGAGGAGCTCGGAGCCGCCGATCATGGTGCGGCCATCGCCGATGCTGTCGGCGAACTGTTCGTGGTTGCCGCTCCAGGCGAGGTGCGTGGCCCAGACCTTTCCGTGGCGGTTGCCGAAACCGGCGGTCCCGGCTGCGAAGAGCAGTGAGGAGTCGTGCCCGGTCCGGCCGTGTCGGCCGGCGCGGACCCAGGTACCCTGCTGGATGGGGCGCCGCTGCGGGTGGCGTTCCCGGCACCAGCGTCCGGTCAGGTCAAGGAGTTCGACGGCGGCGGGTGCCACCGGGAGAACAGTGGCCAACTCGTCGAGCTGGTAAGGCGTGGTTCCGGTGTTTGTGACGGTGTGGCGTAGTTCCAGCAGGCCGCCGTCATGCAGGGTCAGGACAGACGATATGCGGATCCCGGCGTCGGCGTCTGCCTGGATGATGACGACGGCGCCAGCGCCGTCCGATACCACCTCAGCCACGCGGAGCCGTACGGAGAAGTCGTAGCCGGGAACGCCGTCGGCAATGCGGTGACCTCGCAGAGCGGGCCGGCCCCGCCAGCTGGATGAGGCCTGCGGCAGCAGGCCCGCGGGAACGGTGGCGTCGGCGGACGACGGCGGGATGGCCGCCTTGAGGATAGCGAGGTCCGGCAGGGTGCTGCCAAGGTCCCTGCCCCAGTGGATGACCTCGGCTTCCCCGCTGTCGAAGCTGATCACCAGGCTGGTGCCGGCGGAACGGAGGTGGAGGGGTTCCATAAAATGCTGTCCTTCTGAGTGGGAGTGAACGGGTAAGGCTGCGCGCCGGGGGAAGACGACGCCCGCGGCGCGCAATAGGTATTGGGTCGCTATTTGGAGAGGGCGTTGACCTGTTCATTGGCTTGGGTGATGTCTGATTCGGCTGCGAATTCGTCGATGGCCGCGAGTTCCTCGCCGGTAAATGCGAGGTTGTTTATGGCGCATAGCGTGTCTTCCAGTTGCTGGACGCTGGATGCACCCACCAGGGCGGAGGTGACGGGTGATCCCTTGGGCTGGTCGCGGAGGATCCAGGCGATGGCCATCTGCGCCAGTGATTGCCCGCGGCCGGCGGCGATCCTGTTGAGCCCGCGGACACGGTCCAGTTTGTCCTCGGTCAGGGCAGATTTGGACAGGAACCGTTGTTTGGCCGCACGTGAATCGGCCGGGATGCCGACCAGATAGCGGTCCGTCAGCATGCCCTGCGCCAGCGGGGAGAACGCGATGGAACCGGCGCCCACCTCTTCCAGCGCCTCGTAAAGGTTCGGCGTTCCGTTTTCGGTCCAGCGGTTCAGCATGGAGTAGCTGGGCTGGTGGATGAGCAGCGGGGTGCCGAGGCCCTTCAGGATCCGGGCCGCCTCGATGGTCTGTTCCGGAGTGTAGGAGGAGATGCCCGCGTACAGCGCCTTGCCGGAGCGCACGGCGTAGTCCAGCGCACCCATGGTCTCTTCCATCGGCGTCTCGGGGTCCGGCCGGTGGCTGTAGAAGATGTCCACGTAGTCCAGGCCCATCCGGCCCAGCGACTGGTCCAGGCTGGAGAGCAGGGACTTGCGGGATCCCCACTCGCCGTACGGGCCCGGCCACATGTAGTAGCCGGCCTTCGTGGAGATGACGAGTTCATCCCGGTACCGCTTGAAGTCGTCCTGCAGGTGGCGGCCGAAGTTGGTTTCGGCCGAGCCGTCCTGCGGGCCGTAGTTGTTGGCCAGGTCAAAGTGGGTGACGCCGAGGTCGAAGGCGCGGCGGAGGATGGCGCGCTGTTCATCGAAGCGCTTGTCGTCGCCGAAGTTGTGCCACAGGCCCAGGGAGATGGCGGGAAGTTTCAGGCCGCTGGGTCCGACGCGGCGGTAGGGCATGGATTCATAGCGGTTGGTTGCAGCCGAATAAGTCATCGTCATCGGTGCCTTTCTGCCTGCCGCTGGAAGAAGCGGGCCGGCGCACGGGTCAGGGAGGGTAAAGGCAGGAATGAACCGGCCGGAAAGGGTCGACCCAGGAAGGTCGGCAGGTACGTGAGGGCCGCAACAAAGCCAGGGTGGCAGTGACTCCTTGGTGCGGACAGTACTGGGATGCTTCGAGCGAAGCCCAAGCTGCTGTGTTTCGCGGCGGGTGTGCAGCTCCCGCCATCGGATGCTGCACACTCCCCGTTTTTTTCGTACGTTATTCAGCCCCGACGGTTAGCGTGGCCCGGTAGGCTGCCCAGTGCTGCGCTGTGGCGTGCAGGGACGCGGGCGGGATGGGTTGTTCGCTGGGGTCGGGTACATCGAGGCGGTCGGTGTAGTAGAGACTGGGGACCCCGAGACCGGCTTGCGCCGAGGTCCAGCTCCGGTAGGCGGCTTGGCTGGGCAGGGCCCAGCCGTCGGTGTCGATAAGCAGTTCCGGGCATGCAGAGGTGGCGACGCGGGCCCGGTGGGTCATGGTGTCGACGACGCCGGTGCCGGGGGTGGTTGTGGGTGGTTCGGTGTGGCCGCCTGGCTGGTCGAGCATCAGCACGTCGTTGAGGCGGAGCATGTCGGTCACGTCGCGGAAGCCGGGGTCTGGTGTGTGGGTGACCACGAGGGCGTCGGGGTTGATGTCCTTGATGGCCTGGTACAGGACTGCGAGCAGTTCGTGGAGCAGGTCGATTCCCCATGACGGCCCGGCATGGGTGAGGGCGGAGCCTGCGGGGGTGGAGGCGGTGAAGTCTATTTTGATCCCGTCGGCACCGAGCTCGCCGATCATGGACCGTGCTGCTTGCTGGATCAGCTTGCGCCCGGCCGGTGATTCGGGGTCGAGGGCGACCGGCTGACCGGTGTGGTCACGGACGCAGGCTTCCGGTGGTGCGCCCTCGGTGTCCCAGGCCTTGTACCAGAGCAGGACCCGCTGGCCGGCGTCATGCCGTTCCCGGATCCATCCGGCCATGTCCGGCCATTTTTCGGTGTCGGGCCGGCAGGTGGCATAGTCCTGCTGCCATTTGTCGTCGATGACGATGGTTCCGGGCACGATTCCGTGCGTGGCGAGCGTGTTGAGATAGCGGTCGTAGTCTGCCTGCCGTGCCCGGTCGACTGCTGGGCGCTGATTGCCGATGGAGGCCATTGCGTCGGCGTTTTGGGCCCCCCAGCCGCAGAACATCGGTTCGAGCCACGCTGGTGAGGGCGGGGCCTGGGTGCGGGCGGGCAGCAGACCTCGTGCGTCGAGCAGCTCGCGGTAGCGTTTGAGCCCGTCGTAGGGGTTATCGGCGAGGAACAGCAGGAGTGTGGGTGTGCTGAAGTGGCCCTCGACTGAGGTGTGTCCGTCGTAGTCGTAACGGAGGGAGAAGCCCGGGGTGAGGGCGTCGTAGGTGAGTTGGGTGAAGGGGCGCCGCTTGGCTGCGACACCGATCATCAGGCAGGGCCTGCCCGATGCCGGGGACGCGACGGGGTCCGCGGGGGAGAGGGCCAGGCACAGAGGGGGTGGGGTGAAGAGCCATCTTCCGACGCCGGGCTGACCACCGTCTCCCACTACGCCCAGGGCTGCGGATTCCCCCGCGTGGCGGAGGACCTGCCATGGCCGGTCCGGGTTGGGGGAGAATACGGCGCTGTGCAGCAGGTCACTGGGCAGCAGGCCGGAGCCGGCCACGTGGGCGCCGAGCTGGCGGATGGATGTGATGCGGCCTGTGCCCTGGACGGTGGTGGTCAGTTCGAGGGCGTCGCCTTCGGCGCGCAGCTGGGTGTGGTGGTGTTGCCACAGTGAGCTCGTTGCCGTGATTTCCACCTGGGTGAGGTTCCCGTCGGGGGCGTTGACGTTGACGTCTGTGACACGGATTTCGTCAGTGCCGGCGGTCGTGTTGATGCTGGCAAGCAGGCGAAGGCGCGCCAGGGATGCGCCGTCGGGGGTGGCCAGGGTGAGGACCTGACGCGCAGGGTCGATCGAGATCTCCATCCCGGCGGCCAGGAAGGGACGTGTGCTGTTCGCATGCAGGTCCAGTGTCAAGGGGTTCTCCGTGGGTTGGGTTGGGGTTTCCGGCGGCGTTTCATCCCGTGGGATGGGTGTTTCCTGGTCATGGTTTCCAGGGGAGGCTGTTCCCGTTGCGGGTTACCATTCCTGCCTTTCCTGGATGGTTCCGTACGGGATATCGGGGTGGAGCTGGACGGTGAAGTCCCGGGCGGAGTGCCGGGCAACGAGGATCCCTTTGCCGCCGCAGAGCGGGGCCCGTTCGGCGAGGATGTTCACGGCTTTGTCCAGTTGGTCCTCTAATTGGCTGCGTTTCTGGACCCGAACGTGGAGGAGGTCTTCATTTGATGCATTGGTGTACATGGTGGTCCTGTAGGGGTGGATCGTTGTCGCGCGGGTGGAAGGGGCGGAACCGAAAAGGTCCGCCCCTTCCATCGGCGTCGGATGGTTACTTGAAGAGGGCGTTGACTTGTTCGTTGGCCTGGGTGAGCGAGCTGGCGGGGTTTTTGCCTGCTACGACGGCGTCAACGGCGGGTTTCATGATGCCTTCGACCTTCGGTGCCTTATCGGCGATGGGGAAGAGGAACGTGGCGCCGTCCTTCACGGGCTGGGTGAAAGGCGTGACGTCGACGCCCTTGGCCTGGAAAGCCGCCGCGGCCTTTTCGGAGGAGGTCTTGACGGCGGGGAAGACCACTGCCTTGGACGCGACGACGTCCTGGCAGGCGGCGGATCCGAGGTATTCGACGAACTTCGCGGCGGCGGCAGGCTTCTTCGTGCCGGCCCAGATGGTGTCGCCGAGACCGTTCAGCATGGATGCCCGCTTGCCGTTGACCCCGGTGGGGGTGGGCGCGATGCCGAGGTTGATGTCTTTGTAGCTGGTGTACTGGCCGATCGTCCAGGAACCGTTGACGTTGATCGCTGCCTTGCCGGCGGCGAAGATGTCGGCGGTGCTGGCTCCGACCGTGGTTTCCAGCTTGGGCATGTAGCCCTTGTCGATCAGGCCGGCGTACCAGGCGATGGTCTGCTGGAATTTGGGGTCGTCGTAGTTGAAGTGGGCGCCCCAGGGGTTCTTGTCGGTGTGGGTCCAGCCGGTGGTGCCGGTGAGGTAGCTCCACTCCGTCTGGCCCAGGCCGCCGCCTGCGCCGTTGAGGCCCAGGCCGTAGACGGCGACGTTGTTCTTGTCGAAGCCGGGTTCGTCGCCGCGTTTGCCGCTTTTGTCCACGGTCAGGTGGGCGATGGTCTTCTCGTAGCTGCCGCCGTCCTCGGGGTTCCAGCTGAGGTTTTTGATCTGGTCCTCGCCGATCCCTGCGTTGGCGGTCATTGTCTTGTTGTAGAAGATCGCGACCGTGTCCCAGTCTTTCGGCAGCCCGTAGCGCTTGCCGTCTTCGCCGACCCAGAGGTCGGCCAGGCCTTCGTTGTAGATCGAGAGGTCAACGGAGTCCTTCTTGAGGGCGTCATCGAGGGGCAGCAGCTGCTTGGTTTTGATCAGTTCCGGGTACTTGGTGAGGTGGTTGGTGAAGATGTCCGGGGCGTTTCCGGCGACGAAGCTGTTGGTGAGGGTGGCCCAGTAGTCGTCCCATCCGCGCTGGGTGACCTTGACGGTGATGTCCGGGTTGGCCTTGTGGAAATCGTCGGCGCACTGCTGGTAGGCCGGGCGCTGGCTCGGGTCCCAGAGCCAGTAGCTGAGCTCGCCCTTGGCTTCCTCGGATGAGGTGCCTCCCCCGCTTCCGCAGGCGGACAGGGCCAGGACGGCGGCAGCCGCAACGGCGATGGCGCTGGCTGTTTTCTTTTTCATGGTGGGTCCTTTCAGGACAGGGTGGAGCGCACCGGAAGGGGGTTGCGCTGGTTTTTGGCGGATTTGGGAGCTGGTCCCGCAGGGTTATTTGATGCCGGAGAAGCCGATGGAGTTGACGATTTTCTTGCCGAAGGCGATGAACAGCAGGAGGATCGGCAGGGCCGAGACGAGAGTGGCGGCCATCAGGCCGGACCAGTCAGGGGCGCCTTGGGGGGCCTGCGCCTTGAAGACGCCAAGTCCGACGGTGAGGACCCTCAGGTCGTCTTGGTTGGCGACCAGGAGCGGCCAGAAGTATTCGTTCCATTGGCCGATGAAGGTCAGCAGCGCGAGGGTGGCGAGGGGTGCTGCGGCGTTGGGAAGGACGATCTGAAAAAAGATCCGCAGGTGTTTGGCGCCGTCGAGCATCGCTGCCTCCTCGACTTCCCGGGACATGTTCAGGAAGAACTGCCGCAGGAAGAAGATCGCGAACGGGCTCATGAACAGGTAGGGCAGGACCAGGCCGAGCAGGGTGTTGAGCAGTCCGAGGTTTTTGATGAGCAGGAAGTTGGGCAGTGCGGTGAAGATTCCTGGGACCATCATGGTGGCGAGGAAGAGACTGAAGACTGCGTTCCGGCCTTTCCAGCGCAGCCGCGCGAAGGCGTAGGCGGCCATCGCGCTGAAGAACAGTGCACCGACCGTGGTGATGGAGGCGAACAGGACCGAGTTGCGCAGGTACAGCCAGAAGTCGATGTGTGCCCCGGAGCCGCCCTCTGCCATTGCTTCTTCGGCTGACTGGAGGCCGAACACGCGCTTGAAGGCGCCGAGGTTGAAGTCCGCCGGCAGCAGGTTCGTGGCGTTGCTGGCCAACGAACCGTTGGTGGACAGGGAGGTCCTGATGACCCAGTAGAAGGGCAGCACGGAGGCGGCCACGGCAAAGATGATCAGGGCCCATGACAGTGCCCGGCGCACGGTCATGGGTTTGCGGATCCGCTGCAGGCGGGGACGGGCTGGGTGGTTGTTGGTGGTCATGGTTGGTTTCCTTAGTCCAGGTCCGACTCGTTGCCGCGGAGGAACTTCATCTGCACGAAGGCCACCACGGCGAGGATGACGAAGAGGATGACGGCGAGGGCGGAACCGTAGCCGAAGTCTGACTCGGTGAAGGCTTTTTGGTAGATGTAGAACTGCAGGACGCGGCTGGCGTTGACGGGCCCGCCCTGGGTGGTCACGGCAACGGTGTCAAAGATCTGGATCGATCCGATCGCGGTGACGATGACCACCAGCGCGATTACCGGGCGCAGCAGCGGCAGGGTGATGCGCCGCAGGGTCTGGAACGGGGAGGCACCGTCAAGGTCGGCCACCTCGTAGATTTGCCGGGGAATGGCCTGGAGACCGGCGAAGAGGAGCAAAGCGGTGTAGCCCACGTGGCGCCAGGTGTTGATCAGGGCCTGGGTGGGGATGGCCCATGCCTCGCTGCCGAAGAACGCCACCCGCGGCAACCCGAGTGCTTCGATGAAGTGGTTGACGATGCCGATCTGGTAATCGAGGAGCCAGAACCAGAGCAGTGCCGCGATCACGTTCGCCATCAGATACGGCAGCAGCAGTGCTCCCCTGATGAGGGTGGACTTGGCGACCCGGTGCATCAGCAGCGCCAGGCCCAGGGCCAGAACCGTCTGGAGGACCATGTTGATCAGTACGTATTCGCCCGTCACCGCCAGTGCGTTCCAGAACAGCGGGTCTTTCGCGATCGCGGCGTAGTTCGCCCCGCCAACCCACTCCGGTTCACCCAACAGGCTGTACTCGGTGAAGCTCAGGTAGGTGCCCCGGACCGCGGGGACCACATAGAAGGTGACAAAACCGAGCAGGGCCGGGGCGATGAAGAACAGGGCAATCCGCAGGTCCCCATGGTTCCGGCGCCAAAAAGGCTTCCCGGCCCGTCCTGGTTGTTCATGAAGCGCCGTGTCGACTCTGGCGGCCCGGCTGGCGGCAGTGGTGGTCATCGTTGATCCCTCTCCTGTGAGGTAGGTAACACTTGGCGGCTACTCTACGCGCGTTGCGTAAATTAATGCAAGCTATTTCCCCTAGATCAGCGAGTGTTGAGGGCAAAATAAACAACCGCTTGACGCGCGTAGATTTTTCGCCCATTGTTTTTCCCATGACTTCTTCAATTGGAATCGTTGGTGCAGGACAGTTCTCAGGCGTATTCGCCAAGCTCTTCGCTGCCCACCCCGGAATCTCAGACATCTACTTCACCGACCTCATCACTGAGCGTGCAGAGGCGCAAACCAGCAGCGTTGGGGCTGCAGGAACGTTCGACAGCTTCGAGGTAATGCTTGAAAGCGACGTCGACGCCGTTGCGATCTTCACCCAGCGCTGGACCCACGGACCCCTGGTGGTGCAGGCGCTGCGCGCCGGCAAGCACGTCTACTCCGCCGTGCCGATGGCGATCTCCGAAACGGAGATCGCAGAAATCATCGAAGCAGTCCGGGAGACCGGGCTGACCTACATGATGGGTGAGACCAGCTACTACAACCCGGCAACCGTCTTGGCCCGCAAGAAGAATGCCGAGGGCGCCTTCGGCCGGATCTTCTACGCGGAGGGCGACTACGTCCACGACATGGACCTCGGCTTCTACAACGCCTACCAGTACAGCGGCGGAGAAAACTGGAAGAGCACCGCCAGCTACCCACCCATGCTCTACCCCACCCACTCCGTGGGCGGAGTGCTCGGAGCAACCGGCGGTCACGCTGTCAGCGTCAGCTGCGTCGGGGTCCGGGATGAGCGCGGCGACGGCGTCTTCGACCGCGAGGTAAGCATGTTCGACAACGACTTCTCCAACGCCAGTGCCCTGTTCGAACTCGCCGGCGGCGGGTCCATGCGCATCAACGAGTTCCGCAGGGTGGGCTACCCCTCCCACCTGCGCGAGAGCCGCTTTCGCTACTTCGGCACCGAGGCAAGCATGGAACAGCTCGCCCTGGTCAGCGTCTGGCAGGACAAGCACACCGTGACCGACATCAGTGACCAGCTCGAGACCCAGGCCACCATGGACGCGGATGACCCCATGCTGGCCGACGTCGCCCCCGCACTGCGCGATGCCTTTATCTCCGGCATGGCATCCGTGCACGACGCCGGACGCCTGCCGGCAGAGTTCCGCGGCCTGCCCAACGGGCACGAGGGCAGCCACCACTTCCTCGTGGACGACTTCGTCACCGCCATGAACACCGGCACCCTGCCTCCGGTCAACGCCTGGGAAGCGGCCCGTTATACGCTTCCCGGCATCGTTGCCCACCATTCCGCCCTGCGCGGCGGCGAACGCCTGCCGGTGCCCGACTTCGGCGACGCCCCCGCAGAGCTGCCCCGCCCGGCACTCCGCGAATCCGCCAAGTAAACCCCGTTAGCATGGTTGCCATGCCGCACCCGACCTCACACGCCAAGCCCACCACACGCGACGACGTCGCCCGGATGGCAGGGGTCAGCCCCGCCGTCGTCAGCTACGTGGTCAACGGCGGGCCCAGGGCTGTCTCCCCGGCGAACGAGGCCAAGGTGCGGCAGGCAATCAGGGCGCTGGGCTACCGGCCCAACGCGGCAGCCCGGGCACTTGCCCTGGGCTCCAGTGAGATGCTCGGGATGATCGTCTCCGATGCCATGAACCCGTTCTTCGCCTCGCTCGCCCGCGCCGTTGAAAACGCCGCGGCCGAGCGGGGCTACACCCTCCTGCTGGCGGACTCCCAGGCCTCGCTCCGCACAGAGCGCCGCCTCATCAAGAACTTCGCCGCCCGGAGGGTGGACGGTTTGTTCCTCTGCAGCATGCTGTTCGAGCCGGATCTGATGGACCTTGAACAGGCAGACATCCCCGCCGTGCTCCTGAACCACAGCACCGACCTCGCCACGGCAGGCAGTCCCGCCGTCATGAAACACGGCGCGGGAGGCCACGGTTCCAATTCCGTTGGAGTGGCCTTCCAGGACGGGGCGCGCATGGCGGTCGAGCACCTCATTAGCCACGGCCACGAACGCATCGGGCTGGTCATGGGCGGCAATGCCGGGGGTGACCTTGACGCACGCGAGGTCGGATGGCATCAGGGGATCCAGGATGCCGGCCTTACGGCGGGCCCCATCGTCAGGACAGCGTTTACCCGCGAGGGCGGGTACCGTGCCGGACAGGAACTGCTGGCCCGCAGCGAGCGGCCCACCGCCGTCTTCGTCAGCTCCGACCAGCAGGCTGTGGGTCTGCTCTGCGCCCTCCACGAGGGCGGCCTGCGGGTGCCCGAGGACCTCGCGGTGTTCGCCTTCGACGGATCACCCGAATCCGAATACACCTGGCCCCGGCTCAGCACAGTCGCCCAACCCGTAAAAGACCTGGCGCAGACCGCCTTGGAGGCCCTCCTGGCCCCCAGACCCGGAGGGGAAACGCAGACGAAAATCTTCCCCACCGAGCTGGTGCTGCGCGCTTCCTGCGGCTGCCACTGACACCAACACAGCCTCTCCGGCTGCGCTAAAGGCGATCACCTGCCGGTGGAGGGCCGGCATCCCCCAACGCTGGGAGACCCCGCTCCTCGGGGCCCGACGTCTGTCCTCAACCGGCCACCGGCGATCGCGTTTCCTTGCTGCCCGGAAGTCACCCCGGCAACCGCCGCAGCTGCCACCCACCCCCGGCGACCCACCGACTACCCGTTAAGGCACCCAACGTCATGACTGCAATTCCCGCCCAAGAGGATGACATCTTCAGGCCCGTCATCCACTACACGGCCCAAAATACCTGGCTGAACGACCCGAACGGACTCGTCTACCACGAGGGCATCTACCACCTCTATTACCAGAACAACCCCTTCGGGAACGTCTGGGGCAACATGTCCTGGGGCCACGCCACCTCGGTGGATCTGATCAGCTGGGACGAGCAGCCCGTGGCCATCCTCTGCGACGCCGAAGAGGACATCTACTCCGGCAGCATCGTCATCGACCAGTACAACACCAGCGGCCTCGGCAACGGGCAGACCGCCCCGCTGGTGGCAATTTACACGAGCGCCTACAAGGACAGCTCAGCCCGCCGGGGCGCACAGGCCCAGTCCCTGGCCTGGAGCTCCGACGGCGGCTACACCTGGACGAAGTACCAGGGCAACCCCGTTCTTGACAGGAACTCCGCAGACTTCCGCGATCCGAAGGTGTTCCGCTACAACGGGCCCCCGGGCAGCTATTGGGTCATGGTGGCCGTTGAAGCCAACGAGCACAACGTCGTCATCTATAGCTCCGATAACCTTCGGGACTGGCACTATCTCAGCAGCTTCGGACCCGCCAACGCCACCGGCGGCGTCTGGGAGTGCCCTGACCTTTTCCCCTTGCCACTGGACGGCGACGAAGAGCAGACCAAGTGGATTCTCACCGTGAACCTCAACCCCGGTGGACCCAATGGCGGGTCAGGCGGTCAATACTTTGTCGGCCACTTCGACGGCGTGGCCTTCACATCCGAAACAACCGTCACCGAGGGCAGCAGCCAAACGGCCGAGCTCGATGCCTACCACTGGTTCGATTGGGGTCGCGACTACTACGCGGCCGTGTCTTTCAACAACGCACCCGGCGGGCGCCGTCTTATGGTCGGCTGGATGAACAACTGGCAATACGGCGCCGACATCCCAACCTGGCCATGGCGCAGTTCGATGTCACTCGTACGCGAAATGTCCCTGGTCACAGACCAAGGCCAGCCCCGACTGTCCCAACGGGTCGCCGACGAATATCGAACCGGCAACGCACTGTCGGTGAACACCTGGTCTGATCTTGCAATAGATGAAGGGATGCGCCACCTGCACACCGGAGCGCCGGTAGAGATCATCGAGGTGACCTTCATCCCGGAGTCCGCAGAGGAATTCGGACTCATCATTCGAGGCAACGGCACCGACGGCACACGCATCGGCATCCGCCCCTCCGACAACCGGCTCATCATGGACCGGACAAGCTCCGGCAACACGGAATTCCATGACGCCTTTGCTTCCACCGATACGGCACCACTGAAACCTGCCTCTGACGGGTCATACACTCTCACCCTCTTCATCGACCACTGCTCAGTGGAAGTCTTCGCCCAAAACGGCCAGGTCACCATGACAGGCCTCATATTTCCCGGGCCGGACAGCACCCGCGTGTCCCTCTACGCCAAACGAGGGACTGCCAGCGCCCCCAGCCTGAAAGTGACGCGACCCGCGGCGCCACCAATGCGAAACGCAGAGCCATTGGTCCTGAGTCGGTAGCCCCTAACGACCAATGAGTAGGACTTCCCAAGGCTCAGAGTGTGCCTTCGATGATGTCGGCCCACCCCCCAAACAAGGACGTCATTGCAGTAGTGCAGACGGCTTCTGAAATTCCGTGCAGACGACTTCTGAAACTGACACGATGACCAATACTTGAGGGGACCGACGCCGGTTAGGAACTGAAGATGCCCGTTGTTTCTCCCGGGGGTATCTCAGCAAAGGATCGATTGATGAGACACGCGGCGGCTCGCAGAGGGCCTCAGGAGTTCCCGGCACCACAAGGGCCGCCGCTGTCTCGAAATGCCGTCCAACAAAAGGCGGTCTCACAACAGCGAATTGTTCGGGATTGAGAGAATACGGGAGAGTTGCCGGCTGTGATCGGATACCCGAGTTCTCATGCTTACTCCCTCGGCGGTCAGAGGCCCTTGGAAGCCACTTCAAGGCGACTAGTCAAACGACCGTTGTTGACGCTGGACGCTCTTCCGGCACCTGTGGTCTGTCCGACAACTCGGCGGCGGCGGGAACATAGTTCCTATTCACACGCGGGACTACACGCGGGACCTGCCGCGGAGGAAGTGGACGATCAGGACGACCACGGCAATTACCAGAAGCAGGTGAATGAGCCCACCGCCGATGCCTCCGAGCAGGCCGAGAAGCCAGAGAACAGCGATAATGATGGCTATCCAAAGCAACATGAGAGTCTCCCTTGTTTGTCTGCGGATGGAAATGCTGATTCTGCGCCCTGGCTGGTCTGCGTATTTTGGCACGAGGCGTTCCCTTAAAGGGATCGGGCAGGTTCGGTTCGGGTCCCCGTGCCGCCCGCACCCGGCGCCTGACCGGTCCAGCACGGCGTAGGGCGGAGCTGATGTGGCCGGTTATACGTCAGGAGATTTTTCCGTGGCCGGAGGGTGTTCTCCGGCCAGGTGGTGTGCTTCCTTGAGATGGCGTGCGAGCTTTTCCTCAGCGGCAGCGCGCCGTTGCCCGATGGTGCGCATCTGGTGTGTGGTCAGGTCCTCGCGGCGCGTCCACGCGGCGGCACGTTGTGCCGGCCCGGGTTCGGTGTGTTCGTTCATGACCGCATCGTCGCACACGATCTTTCTGGGCAAAAGGCACAATTTTGCAACGCCTGGGAGCGCAAGCGTTCCCCCACGGATCGAGGAACCGGACCGGGGTCTAGGCAGCCGGAGCCGATGCCGGGCCGTTTTCTTTCGCCGGTCCCCGGCCGATCGGGGTGGTCCGGTCGGCGTCGGCACCCTTGGTTTGGAATCCCTGGGGGAGCGGTGCGAGGGGAAGTTCCCGGTGGACGATGTAATCGCAGGCCGCGGGGCCAATCATCGCCAGCCCGGTGCACAGGCCGCCCGGGTGGTCGGGCTGGATGTTCGCTGCGCGCAGCCCGGCTCTGAAACTTCTGGCTGGAGCGGGTGTGGTTCTCCGGAGGGAGCACCAGCTGAGGTATAGACCGTACAGCTCTTCCTGGGTGAGTCCGTCAGCGTCCTGGTTCCGGGCGATGCAGTCATTGACGAATTCGTGTAGCGGTGACTTCAACATCTTGGCCTCCTGCGTCCGCGGCGTAGCCGCTCAACTGGCACAGCTATCAAGGGGTGAAGCAAAACCGTCCCGGCTTCGGGTACATAGAAAATTTAAGATGCCGGGCTGCGACTGTCAACCGGAGCATACGCCTTGACTTCGAGGCGCATCATGGAGCGGACGTGAGTGTCTGCAGGGGCCTTGAGGGCGTTCCCTTGTCCCTGGAACCTGGCAGCAAGCAATGACAAAGGCCTGGTCCGGTGGGTGAATTTACAGGGGGCAATGGTTTGCATCGGTCAACGGTTCCAAGTGGGCCCCGGAGCCTGGCTCGTCCCGCGGTTCCGGACGGGTGGGCTGACCCAGCGGGCGGCGGTGCAGGGATGGCCCCCTCGGCTGGCCGGTTCCTTGTCAGTGTCAGGACCGGGAGTTAGCCTGATTCACGGGGGCACGACGAGTGAAGCGGGGCCGCTGGATGTGGGCCAGCTTTCCCGGACAAAGGAGTCTGTCATGTCTACCGTTTCCCATCCGAGCAAACCGGGGCCGTCCAGCTGGTCCCAGGGGCAGCGGCTCTGGTGCGCTCAATGCCAGACGGATGAGTACCTGATCATCGAATCCATCGACACCCTCCGGCCACCGCGCATGGGGCTGGTCGACGTCGCGTACACCTGCGTTGAATGTGACTTCTTTTACGCCCACACCGCCTCGGTGGGGGATGTTGCTGTGGTCCTGAACCGGCCGGGCCAACGATCCGGGGTGCTGCAGTTCGGCGGCAACTACCTCCATTGCGGGGAACCGATGACAATGGCCGGATCCCAGCAGCGCAGCATCCATGCCACGCTCTCAACGGAACTGACCGGTGAAGGCCCCCTGGAGGTGTACCTGCGCACCAGGGTGCTGCGCTGCAGCTGCGGGTTCCAAATGGAGATACCCGACTGACACCCTGGGGCTAGGGAACGGAGCAATGATGGCTGACCCGGAACGCCGTCCGTGCACCGCTTTTGTCGGTCGGGGCGTATACCTGCTGGACGATCACGAGGTCGTGAGGCGGGGGTTGCGCCAGCTGCTGGAGTTCGATGGTCTCGGCATCGCCGGGGAATCCGGATCCGCGCGCGAAGCGGTCCGGCGGATTCCTGCCCTTCGCCCGGAGCTGGTCATTATTGATGATGACCTTCCGGACGGTTCCGGTGCCGAGGTGTGCCGTGCCGTTGCCGTGGCGGACCCGCGGATCCGGTGTGTGCTGATGACCGAGGAGGGCGGCGAGACCGTGCTGATCGACGCCATTCTGGCCGGCGCGTGGGGATGCCTGTCCAAAGACGATGAGGGCAGCGAACAGCTCAGGCTCATCCGACGGGCCCTGGCCGGGCACACCGCGTACAGCGGCCGGTTTTATCCGGCGATCGTGGCCCCGTTCTTCCTGCTCCAGCCACAGCGCCCGGATGAGAATCTCCTGACCCTCACGAAACAGGAAATGACTGCCGCGATCGGCCTGGGGAAAGGACTGAGCAACCGCCAAATCAGCAAGGAGATGTTTCTGGCAGAAAAAACCGTGAAGAACATGGTCTCGACCATCCTGACGAAACTCGGCACCGCGACCAGGACGCAGGCCGCCCTGCTTGTCACCGCAACCCTCGACCACTCCGAAAACCCCTCCTACGGAGGCTACCGGTCCAGCCAATTCCCGGACCTGATCCCCGAAGTCACTGCAGCACTGTTGAATTGCACCAGCGAGGCCGGCACCGTGCCACCTACGGACCAGAAGCGGGCAACGGACGCCGCCCGGCTTGCCGCCGCCCTTACTGCGGCCCGGACCGGGCTGAGAGTCAGGCGTCCCCAACAGAGCAGCACTTAAGAGTCCGGAGCGGAGATTCCGCGGGCTCTCCAAACCTGATGGACCCGGAGAGCCTCAGTGGTGTCCGGGACGGCCGCCAAGTTCGAGGCTTAACGGCGGCTCGCTGAAGGGGCGCACGGGGACATGGACGGATAAGGCCGTCACCACCGCCTGGCCGCTATCCGTGGCGAACATGAACGAAGCGACTGAAGGCATGCCAAGGTCCGGTAAGGCATGGGCGGCCGACCGAAAGCTGGCCAGGCATTTGTAGTTTCAGGGCCATAGGACTCTTACCGTTACTCTTGCCCGGCCATAGGTATTGATATGCCGCAGCGGGTTCCCTCCGATAGGCGGGTGCGGTGATGGTTGGCCCGGGTGCCGTTGGAACTCGCCCGGGCTGCCTCCGCGCCGGGGGCGCGTGATGCGGTGGGGGTCCTGGGGTGCGCCTGTGGGCTTTGAACCCTCGTCCCGAGGATTAAGAGTTCACTGCTCTGCCAACGGAGCTACGGGTGTGGGGGAGGCTTGCCCGCCGTGTGCTCGTTCCTTGTTTGGGGCGGCGCCGGCTGCGTTGTTTAGGAGGCGCGCGTCAGCTGTCGTTTGCACGGTTCTGTGTCGCCCTGGCACGTTCGAGGGCAGGGTTCTGCGTTATCGTGCCGGGATTAACGATGTCGTTCATTCTGCCCGTGAGGGACGGTAAAGGTCAGCTCCCGCGCTCCCCGGAAGAGCAGGCGTGCCTCATTTCGTGGCTGACTCAAGCACCGGCGGGTCACGCGTTGCTGCCGGCCACGCCCTCCCTCTGGAATCGGCTAGGCAAAGAATGCGCCGCGCCTCGGGTGAGCGGTCGGCCGGCTTCTCACCCGGGCTGCTGACCGGGTAGTCAGTGACCAGCAGTGCCGTTTACAGCGGCACCGAATATTGCGTCAGCCTGGGGGTTTCACTACTGGTGGTCGACGGCGCTCCCGGCCTGTTCTGCGGGGTGCAGGTGCCGGACTATTCCTGTTTATCTGTCCCGGTGCCGGTGCCGGTGCCGGTGTCCGTATCGGTGTCGGTCTTGGTGCGCGGTTTGCGGACGGGATCCACGGAACCGCTTGCTCCGTAGTTGCCCTCTGGATACTGACCGATTTCAGATTCAGCGGTGCGGCCCGGTGTCGACCCGGCGTCGCCGAAGTTGGCTTTCACGTAGCGTCCCGATTCCTTTGCCTTGTCTCCGAGGGGTTCGGGCAGTCCGCCTTCGCTGCCGGCCGCCCCGTAGTCCCCTTCGATGTATTGGCCTTCCTCGTCGTCCGCATGGCGGCCGCTTTGCGCTCCGGCCTTGCCGTAGTTGCCTTCGACGTACCGGCCGCGCAGGTCTGGTTCTTCCGGCTTCTTCTCCGGGCCTGCCTCATCGGGGGTGTCTTCAATGCTGCTGTCGTCGGACATGGTGGTGCCTTTCCCAAACGAAATCCGCGTCTTTGCGGCGCAATCCAAGCCCACCGTGGGCCGCGCTCCCCGACAGAATCCGCCTCCGGGCCTGCTGGGGCTTGCCGGGACGGGACGGGAGGGGCGGGCCCGAGGTGCTGCCCACGGCGGATAGATCTTAGACCGTTGCCTACGGACACTATCGGCGTAGCATAAATCTACTGGGGTTGTCAATTTCGGTAGGTAGATCAGATGACTCGAGGAGGCACTCGCGATGAGCGATATCAGTCCACTCAGAAATGCAGTCCGTCATGGCAGCGGCCTTAAGCAGTTGGGCGGCACTTGGGGTGAACTTCTTGCAGAGTTTCTCGGCACTTTTGTGCTGATCTCTTTCGGCGACGGCGTTGTGGCCATGGCAGTCGCCGCTTTGCCGGGATCCGGCCGGGCCGCTACATCGACGACGATCTTCCTGGCCGCCGGGGACTGGCTGTTGATCACCTGGGGATGGGCACTGGCGGTGACGATGGCCATCTACGTTGCCGGTGGCGTCAGCGGCGCACACATCAATCCGGCAGTGACCCTGGCGTTCGCAGTCCGGCGTAAATTTCCCTGGGGCAAAGTGGGTCCGTATATCGTCGCCCAGGTTCTGGGCGCCTTCGTCGGCGCCGCGATGGTGTACCTGCTGTATCACGACGCCATCGATGCCTATAACCAGGCCGTCGGGACCGGGCGTGCAGATCCGAAGGGGCTTGCCAGCTACTCCATTTTCGCCACCTTCCCCGCACCCTACTTCAACGGCAGCCCCGTGGGGCCGCTGGTCGACCAGATTGTCGGCACGGCCTTCCTCCTCATGTTCGTGGTGGCCATCATCGACATGCGCAATACCGCGGTCCAGGCGAACCTGGGTCCGTTCATGATCGGGCTGGCCGTTGCAGCCATCGGCATGTCGATCGGCGCGAACGCCGGCTATGCCATCAACCCGGCCCGTGACTTCGGGCCACGGCTGTTTGCCTGGCTGGCCGGATGGGGGCAGACGGCGCTGCCGGGCACCGTGGACGGGGCCTTCAGCTGGTATTTCTGGGTGCCGATCGTCGGGCCTTTCATCGGCGCAGTGATCGGCGTGCTGCTCTACGACTGGTTCATCGGCGACGTCCTCCATGCGCGCATCAGGCTGCAGGAATCCACGCCTCCGGGCCGGGCAGGCGGAGAGACACCTCCGGCGACCGAAACGAAAAGGACGGCCGAAACATAGGCGATTAAGGATTCTGAGAGATGGGCGTCGCAGGGAGATTTGCTCCTCCGGTTCAAAGGCGCCGGCTCGGCCCGGGCGGGCGTATAACCACAATGGCAGGCCATGTCGTCAGGTTCGACTACCCCGGACTGGCGGATACCCACTCCTCGGTCTGCGCAGCGTTTCCGTCAGCTTCTTGAGTATCTGTCCGCGCCAGCCGCCGGCCATGAGGCGGTGAGCTCTCACGTGACTATGCGCCTGCGGGTCGAACCCTTCGTGAATGAGGATCAGCCGCGTGCCGCCGCCTTCGAGAATCAGAGACCACGTCACCGCGCTGTTCAGGTCGTTGCCTGCTGACATCAGGGTGTCCTTCGGATTCCCAGGGTGTCCTTCGGATTCCCAGGGTGTTGTGCGGGTCTTTCATGCGGCTTCCACTAATGGTCACTGGGGATGGCGTGGGTCGGGCTTATTTTGCAATTCTGCCCACGATCTGGCGGGCCACCAGTCGGTCGATTCCTGGCAGATGGGTTGCCCGTATGGTCCACCGGCGCAGGAGGCGCTGGGTCCGGTTCGCGGGGAGGAACGATGACGCGGTGCGTCTCCCGGCGGCTTGAGCCTCCTCGACCACGGGTCGCCAGCGTCGCTCGAACTCGGTGAGGGCCGAACTGATCCCCTCGGGTGAGGCCACGGGTCCAAGGATGTCCCCCAGTAGCGCGGCACCGGCGATGGCGAGCGAGCCGCCCTGGCCCGCGAGGAGCGATACGGCCCCGCAGGCGTCCCCCACGAGAACGGTCCGCTCCCTCTGCCAGCCCGGCATGGCGATCTGTGCGACGACATCGTCGTAGGGATGCTCGGGGCACAAGTCCAGCAGCCGGTCGACCGCGTGGCCGAGTCCGGCGAACTCGCGGCGCAGCCGCTCCCGCGGGCTCCCGGGCCGCAGGTGCCGTGGTGCGCCTGTGGCGTCCCGGTAGACCATGAATGCCGCCACCTCGTCCGAGCGGAGGCTGTAGAGCCCGACCATCCGGTCGATGCTGTCGCTGAGGACGAACCTGTTCCGGAAGCTTGCATTCAGGATCGGTTCGGTCACGATGAATGCGGCAGCACGCATGCCCAAGGGGCGCAAGTACTCCTCTTCGGGCCCGAAGACCCGGGCGCGCACTCCGGAATGGATGCCGTCAGCGCCCACGAGGACGTCCGCGGAGATCGTCACGTCCGGCGAGTCATCGACGGCGACCCGCACGCCGTCCTCATCATTCCACACCAGGGAAACGGGCATCCCGTAGCGGACCTGCACCCGGCCCGGGGCCACGTCGTCGAGCGCGGCGAGGGCTGCGCACTCCATGTCGGGGCGCAGCAGGCTCAGGACCTTCCCGCCGGCAAGCCGGGCGAACTGGTCGTAGTCGAGGCTGGACGTCGGGCGGCCTTCTGCGTCCACATACTCGGCTGCCTCGACATGGTAGGCCACCTCTGCGAGCCGCGGGTAGAGGCCGATTCTTTCCGCAGCCTCGACTCCCGGACCGAAGAAGTCCATCATGTAGCCATCGGGACGCGGAGCGGCCGATTTCTCGAGAAGCTCGACGTCCCAGCCGGCCAAGCCGAGCTGGCGGGCCGCGACGAGGCCCGCTATGCCCGCCCCGACAACCACTGCCTTCATGTCCTGCCCCGAACGATCGTAGGCGTGTCTGATATTCGGCGCGTTGACAGGCCGCGAGGTGGCGCGTATTCCTGAGTGCAGAGCAAGGAGGTCTCCTTATGGCCACCGTAAGCGTGCGCTACATCGTCGATGATGTCGATACATCCATCAATTTTTACCGCGAACATTTGGCATTCACGCTCGTCATGCATCCGGCCCCGCCTTTTGCCATGCTCGAGCGCGGTGATTTGCGGCTGCTGCTCAGCGCTCCGAGCGGCCAGGGCGGAGGAGGGCAGAGCATGCCCGACGGCACCAGGCCCGCGCCGGGCGGGTGGAATCGATTCGCGCTGGAGGTGTCTGACCTCGCGGCAACCGTGCGGACCCTCCGCGACGCAGGCGTGCAGTTCCGCAATGACATCGTGACGGGCATGGGCGGAAATCAGGTACTGATCGAAGACCCCTCGGGCAATCCGATCGAACTATTCGAACCGACGATTCCCGAGGCTCGGCTCGCGACATCCTGATCCCAATGGCGGTGGGCCCACACAGTCACAGTCGTGCCCTTCGTCCGGAGGGAATGAGGCATCAAGTCTTTAGGCGTACGCCGGGCATGCAGGACACGGGTCCCGAACGTCCGCCACCGTTGCTGCGAGCAGACGGCAGTTGGCTCCATGAGGGTCGCCGGGGGCGCGCCGGGACCCTGGTCAGGCGGCCTGTGAACGCCGCCCCGCCCGCACACCCGGCACATGGGAAAGCCTCTCGAGGCAGGGGCTTTCGCCGTTACCGATAGACATTGGGGAGGGACGCAAGTCCACTCGCGACGCTATGGTCTGGGTCAGCCGCCAAAACGGAGGCTGACCGCCAGGCCGATCAGCGCGGCCGCACCGGCCAGAAGCATCGCTGCCCTGGGATTGCCGAAGTTAGCGTCCATCCCAGACCGAACCGGCGCGGAACGACCAGCGCATGGTCTTCGCGGTTGATGTAGAACAGGCCACCGCGCCAGTGCTTGTCATCGTCCCGGTGGATCAGGCCGGTGTCTTCCTCGGCGTCGTTCCGCTCCCGGCTGTTCCTGGCCAGGATGACGACGGCCACCACGGCGGCGGTCAGGATCGGGAGGACGATTACCAGCGGCGCCCACGGTGTGACCGTCCCGGTCCACATCAGCAGCGATGATCCCAGCATTCCCAGGTCGATCATCGCGGTCAGCCCGAGCAGGGCCTCGGCACCCAGTGACATGTAATGGCGGTACCAGCGCGCTGAGGTAACGGGGTGTGCCGGGTTGAGATCGGGCCGGCTGCGGACGATGGCCGCTGCTATACCGGCGAGCAGCGCGGTCATGCCGATCTGCACGAACACCAGTGAGAAGGCGGCGCCGACCGACTTGGCGACCACGCGGTTGGGCACCCCGTTCGCGTCGTAGTGGACCGCGAGAACTTCGGGCATCGATGGGTAGCTGATCACGCCGATCACTACCGTGGCGGCCGTGATGATCAGTGCCGGGGCCAGCCAGAGCCAGGGAAACCGCGGTGGATTGGTCCGCAGTTCGGTGTCCACCGCGATGCCCTGGTGCAGGCCCCGGTACCAGCCCCCGGCGGCCTTGGCGGCCCGGATCTCGTGGTTGGCCAGGAAGAAGCAGCCGTACCAGACGCCCTCGAGCACCAGCACCGACAGCGGCAACACCAACGTTGCGCCGGTCACGGCGAAGATGAGCACGCCGGCCGCGGCGGTGGCGATTCCACCGAGGAGTACCCGCCAGCGTTAGATGCTGGTCTGCCGGACCACCGTCGGGTCCCCGGCATGCTGGGGCGGTACCCGGACCCCGAAGGGCACGGCGGGGCTGGTGATCGAGGGCAGCGCCAGGGCGATTACGAGCGCGAGTGCCAGCACCGCGGAGCTCAGGATGATGGCAACGGTCATGGCGTGTCCTCTGGCTTCTTGGCATCAAATGACTCGACTATCGCCCGGCAGGTCGCGAGAACCTCGTCGGCCGGCAGGCCTCTGGCCAAGGCCTCGGCAAGCAGGGTCCGAGCCCTCGCGGTCCACTCTGCGGGGAACGGCGGATCCGCGACCGTCGGGGTCACCACCGCACCGGTCTTGCGGTTGAGCCGGATCAGGCCTTCCTGGCGCAGGAGGTCGTAGGCCTTGTTCACGGTGTGGAAGTTGATGCCGAAGTCGGCCGCGACCGTCCTGGTGGCCGGCAAGGTGCTGCCCTCGGTCAGCGCGCCTTCGGCGATCGCCTCCACGATCTGGTCCCGGAGCTGCTGATAGATCGGTATCTCTCTGGCCAGGTCGACGTTGAGGATCATCCTTCCCACCTCCCACGGTTGTTCTATCGCAGCTCAGGGTCAAAGCCGGTGGCGCCGACGTACGCCATCGCGCCATCAGCAGTATCAACCCACACATAAAGCCACGAGCCGGTCGGGCGGACATTCCCCTGGCGAACTGTTATCAACCGTTTCTCAAATCGCTCCATCGACTGAGGATAAACCCCTTCATTTTCCCTGAACCAGCTGTCCGTATGCCGGTCGATCACCGTGCCCAGGAACGCGCCGCTACGTTCCGTGCAGGTGCTGGCTTGTGACTCGCAGCGATAAATGGCGGTCTTTTCGCAGCGCTATTTTGTCACCCCGCAGATCCTTGAAAAGCTTGTTCGTTCTTCTTGTTCGGTGCTCTCGTCAGGACCGCGTCGTTGCCCCTCGGTTACCCGGGGCGGCCCGACCGACTGCCTGCACGCTCCTGGCGAACCGCGCTCACGGCGCGCACGGCAACTACGGCGGCCACGATCAGCACGGCCGCGGCCAAGGCCGTGCCCGGTCCACCCAGCCGCCCGGTGACGGCACGGGGAAACCCGTGTGCGGGCTGGCCGGTGCTGCCACCTGTGACCTCGTTGTCCGTCACCTCCCATTCGGCAGAGGAGGGGAAGATACCGGCCGGAAGCCTCTGCTGTCGGAGACGCCGACGTGAGGCAAGCCTGCGCCGCACTTTCTCATTCGGAGCGGGCATTACGCCGTCCGCTGCCACCGCGGCGGGGAGGTCAACGATGTAGGGCTCACCGTAATAGGCCGCCGAAGCCACCGAGTCCAGCCAGATGCCGGGCGGGGGTTCCACCCCGCGGCGCGAGAACGCAGCCAGGAGCATCTGCTGGATCTCACCCAGGCTCTTGCCCCGGGCGACCTGCGTGACTTCGAAAATGGCCAGCTGGAGCTGCACCTTCTCATCCGCCGCCGGATCTTTGGCGCTCGGAGCCTGTTCAACGGGGTCGGTGTTAAGTGGCCCGGTCTTGGGTGTGCCCGCGTTGCGCGAGTCGGGGCTCATGGGGGTTCCTTTCTGTCATGTTGGGTCCAACTGCCCTTCGAATTTGCCCGTCCGCGGGCATCGACGGTACTTGCTCGCCGCCCGGTAACTTGACCCGGAAGCCCGTGCGGCGGGGTTGGGACGGTGCTGTTCCGAGTCACCTCTACCGGACTGGGTCCGACCGAACGCGGCCTGGTTATCCGCGAAACGGGGACGAGACAAGGGGCAGGTGTGTCTATCGTGGCGCAATTCCGTCGGTTTGTCGTCGGCGTTGACACTCATGCCATAACCACTTCCGCGCCATCACCGCCGCAAGTTACGAACCGCTCAAGACTCTCTCGCGTTGACCGTCGTCCGAAGGGTCCGCGAGGGGCCGGGGTCTTTTTGCCTTGGCGGAAGCCGTTGCCGCGGCGATCTCCGAGCTTGGGAGCCGGAGTGCAGGCCACGGTCGTTGCTCCGGAGACAGGAAATTCCCGATTTGTGGTTCGACCGGGTGGGGCGTTGGAGCCCGGCCGCCCCGCTTCACACCGGCCGTGATCCGGACCAAACACCGGACCCCCGCGGGACTCCGGCAGGAGCCCCGGCAACCTCCACCGCCCCGCGGCTACGACCGGCAGCTCCTGCGGGTTTTCTACAGGTCGGATCTCTCGGCCCTGAAGAGCAGCCCGCCTCCCGGACCTACTACGACCGAAAGCGCGCCGAAGGCAAGACCCACACCCAGACCATGCTCTCCCTGGCCCGGCGCCGCCTCAACCTTCTCTGGGCCGTGCTCCGCGACGGCACCACCTACATCCGAGTTCCCGCAGGCGGGCTCTATGGCCACCTGACGACACGGGCCTGCGGAGCTCCACTCGTGCCGAATCGGTCGTCCACGGAACCCTCTCCAGGAGTATCTGGATAACGGTTGATCCGGGGTTCCTGGTCGTGACGCATGCTTTGCAATAGTGCAGAGTCGCCAGCATGCGGAAGGGCCATGTCGACCAGAACGACCCAAGGGCCGCCACAGTCAGGTATTTTCCTGAGATCCATAAGCCTGCATACTGTTGCGGTTACGCAATGATTCCCGTTAGATTGAAGACTTAGTGGGGGACCCGGCTCGGCGCCCGTGCAGGAAGGGCGGGAAGCTGACGCGATTGCTGACACTCTAAGGAGTCACCCTCATGGACAAGGCCCGGCGTATCGTCGCTATTACCGGATCCAGTGGCGGAATCGGGCGCGCATCGGCGGTTGCCTTTGGCCGTCAAGGCGCCACCGTTGCCTTGCTTGCCCGTGGCGAGGCAGGTCTGGCCGGGGCCGCGCAGGAGGTGGAGGCCGCCGGCGGCCGCGCGTGGACTTTGAGCGTCGATGTCGCCGACGCCGATGCTGTGGATGCTGCCGCCGAGCGAATTGAGCGCGAGTTGGGGCCCATCGACGTCTGGGTCAACGTTGCCTTCACTTCGGTTTTCTCCCCCTTTTCGGAAATTTCCGCAGCTGAGTTCGCACGCGTGACCGAGGTCAGCTACCTCGGTTACGTCTACGGAACCATCTCGGCCTTGAAGCGCATGCGGCCGCGAAACCGCGGCGTCATAGTGCAGGTCGGCTCGGCCCTGGCCTACCGGGGCATCCCGTTGCAAACCGCCTACTGCGGCGCGAAACATGCTATCCAGGGTTTCAATGAATCGCTGCGGTGTGAACTGCTGCATGAGTCGAGCGGGATCCACACCACGATGGTGCAAATGCCGGCGGTCAACACGCCCCAGTTTTCCTGGGTCCTGTCCCGCCTTCCGCGACAGGCGCAGCCCGTGCCGCCGATTTACCAGCCGGAGCTGGCCGCCCGGGCGGTCGTGTACGCGGCGGAGCATCCACAGCGTCGGGAGTACTGGGTCGGCGGCAGCACTGCGGGGACACTCATCGCGAACGCCGTCGCCCCAGGCCTGCTCGACCGCTACCTGGCCAAGACAGGCTTCAACGCCCAGCAGACCGCGGAACCCCGCCATCCCGACCAGCCCAAGAATCTCTGGGAACCTGCCGACAAACGGAAGGATTTCGGGACGCGCGGTATTTTTGATTCCAGGGCCTCCAACCGCAGCGCGCAGCTGTGGGCCTCCCAGCACTATGCAGCGGTGGGCGCGGCCGCAGCCGGGCTCCTCGCCTCCGTGGCCGTCGCGGGCCGCGCGCTTTTGCGGTCGGCGAACCGGTGAAGCCGCTGGAATTGGTCCGGGCGGCGTACGGGATGTGCGAGCCGTTGGCACCGGATTATGTTTCCGGCCTGCTACTGGGTGAGATGCCGGATGGCAGGACCCGCGTGGTGATCCGGATTCTGGGCGCACGGCACCTGGTTCAGGCGGTGCTGACTGTCCGCGGCGGGCGCTCTGCCCACCTTGTCGGAGGCAGTGTGGATGTGGTCCACGCCGCGAGTATGGCCGGGGTCGCCGTGTTGGATAGCCGTCATCGGAGGTCTGCGGGAGTCAGCGCGGCGCTTGCGTTGGTTTTCGCGGCGGGGGAGTTCGGATGATCATCGTCAGCGGTGTTGCTTGCGCGCCTGGCAGCGGCGCCGGTCACACGTGCAGGTCGATGGTGAACCTGCCGTCTTCGGTGCCTTCGCCGCCGTCCGCCGCGGCAAACGCGTCCATTCCCAGCGCCGTGGCGCCGCGCAACTCGTTTGTCATCCGTCCCATCACCGCGGCAACGGCGTTTCGCCGGTGCTCCAGGACGGTGTTGACCAGCGACGCGCCTTCAGGGGTCAGGGACAACTCCACGTACCGCCGGTCCGCGGGGTCATCGCGCCGCGCGATCAGTCCGGCATTGACCAGCCGGTCGCAGGTGCGGGTGGCGTTGGACGGGTGGACCCCCAGTTCCATGGCTACCGCACCGAGATTTTGCGGTCCGCGCGAGGCAATCATTACCAGCACCCGCAGCTGGGGGCTGGTGACAATGTCTTCGACTTCGACAACTGACTGGGCCACGACACGCAGCAGCACGTTCGCGGCCCTAAGGACCGCATCGATCTGGGCGTCGGCGCGCTCGTCGCTGTTTCTTTCCACGCACCCCAGTATTACCCCGGTGCTTGCGGAGCAGCAAAGTTTGCCCAGCGGCACGTATTTTTCCTGATTGCGGAGGAGCGCACCATGAAGCATGCACCCGAAAGGGAAATGACCCACCTCGTTGATCGCCTGGTCCGCAACGTGAAAACGGGCAGATTCGAACGGTCTCTTTCCGGGCTCACCGCAGCGGGGGCCTTGGTGACAGCGGCAGAAATCTACTTCGAACATGACAAGGCCAGCTTCGGGAACAAATGGATGTGGCTGCCCGTGGCGCTTGGTCCGGTGGGCGCCGCGGCCGGGCTTGCCGGGGTCTTCAGCCGCAGGATGGCCAAAACTGTATTGCCGATCGCCAGTGCCGCGATAGTGGCCAATGGGCTGCAGGGAACCTATCTGCATGCCCGGGGAGTAGCCCAAAAACCGGGCGGATTCTCCAATCTGCGCTACAACCTGGAGATGGGACCGCCGCTGCTGGCGCCGCTGCTGGTGACATTGGTCGGCGGTATGGGGCTGCTGGCTTCCGTTCTCAGGCGGGAGCGATGAGCCGGCTTCCCCTGGATAGGGGCGCCGGTGGTGGCCGGTACCCGGGGTTCAGCACGCTCGCCCAGTCGGGCCATTGGGACCGGGCAACCGCGGGCGTGGTCCTGGGCCGGCTGGCGCGACCCGCCGACATCCGTTTCTTCACCCCGGCCGAAGAGGCCACTGCCAGGGCACTCTTTGACCAACTCCTTGACCAGCATGCCGAGCCCCGCGTCCCGGTCGTTAACTTCGTCGACGCGCGCCTGGCCGAGAACCAGACCGACGGCTGGCGCTTCGAGGACATGCCTGAAGACGGACAGGCCTGGCGGACATCGCTGTCGGCGCTGGACCGTGCGGCGGAAGAGGCGTTCAACCAGACGTTCGCCAGCTGCAACGACGACCGGCAGGCCGACCTGCTCCGGACCGTCAGGGACCTGGGCGCTTCGTCATGGCAGGGCCTGCCGGCCGGACGCGTGTGGGGGCTGTGGACCCGCTACGCGTGCACAGCCTTTTACTCACATCCGTGGGCGTGGGACGAGATCGGATTCGGGGGGCCCGCGTACCCCCGCGGGTATAAAAATGTGGGACTCAACCGGCTGGAACCGTTCGAAGTGGCCGATACCAGACCCACGGAGGACCCCGTGGCGCTGGACGGTGGAACCCGGAGGTGAGCCACGTGCGGAGCGTGCGGAGCCGTAATGAATCCGCGTGGCTGCTGCCGGCCGGCCCGGGCAGCAACCACCGGCTGCGCGATGACATGCGCGTGTTCGATGACCGTGACGAAGTGGACATCGTTATCGTGGGGTGCGGAGCGGGCGGCTCAACCATGCTGCAACGGCTGGCCCGCGCGGGATGGCGGGCGGTCGCCCTCGATGCTGGCCCGTTCTGGGACCCTGAGCGTGACTGGGTGAGTGACGAGGCCGGCTCGCATCAACTGTATTGGACCGATCCGCGCGTGATCGGCGGTGATGACCCCGTGCCCCTCGGATCGAACAACTCAGGCCGCGGGGTGGGCGGTTCCATGGTGCACTACGCCGGATACACGCCCCGGTTCCACCCCAGCGACTTCCGCACCTTCACCACGGACGGCGTCGGCGCCGACTGGCCCCTGGACTACGCGGATCTGCGTCCCTTTTATGAGGACATCGAAGGGGAACTCCCGGTGGCCGGAGAACCCTGGCCGTGGGGCGATCCGCACCGGTATCCGCACCGGCCTCACCCCGTCTCGGGCAACGGAGAGCTCTTCCTCCGCGGTGCACGCGCCTGCGGGATCACGGCCAAGGTCGGTCCGGTCGCGATCGCCAACGGCCGCTTCGGCAACCGGCCACACTGCATTTACCGGGGCTTTTGCCTTCAAGGCTGCAAGGTGAACGCGAAGGCCTCGCCCCTGATAACCCACATTCCGGACGCACTCGCCCACGGCGCCGAAGTGCGGGCCGATTCGATGGTGACCCGCATCGGCTTCGACGAAGGGACCGGCAGGGCCACCGGTGTCCACTACACCCGGCACGGGCGGGAACGGTTCCAGCGGGCGCGGATGGTGGCCGTCGCCGGATATTCGATCGAAACACCGCGTCTCCTGCTGAATTCGACCTCAGCGAGATTCCCGCAGGGTATGTGCAACGACTTCGACCAGGTCGGCCGGTACGTGATGGTCCAGGGCGCGCCGCAAACGGCGGGCCGGTTCGACGCGGAGGTACGCATGTGGAAGGCTCCGCCGCCGGAAGTCAGCACTGAGGACTTCTATGAAACGGACCCCACCAAGCCCTACAAGCGCGGATTCTCCATTCAGACCGTTTCGCCGCTGCCCATCACCTGGGCCGAGCACGTCTCCGCCCAGGGACATTGGGGAGCGGACTTGCGCCGCTACATGAGCGACTTTCCGCATTGGGCCTGCCTGGGCGCGCTGTGCGAATTTCTTCCGCTGGAAGGAAACCGTGTCACCTTGGCGGAGGAAAAAGACCGGACCGGGCTGCCGGTTGCCGAGTTCAGCTACAGCCAATGCGAGAACGACCGGCAACTGATGGGCGCCGCGCAGGATGTCATGGAGAAGATCCTGAAAGCTGCAGGCGCGGACGAAGTCATGACCATCAAACGCTTCGCCCATCTGGTGGGCGGGGCGCGGATGGCTGCCGACGAACGCCATGGCGTGGTCGACCAGATGTGCCGCAGCTTCGCCGTTCCGAACCTGTTCATCACCGACGGCAGCGTGTTGCCGACACAGGGAAGCGCGAACCCGGCGCTGACGATCATGGCGGTGGCGGCCCGCGCCGCCGAAAGACTGAGCACTGGAAGGGAAACTGATCATGGCATCACAGACAGTTGCTGATTATTTGCTGGCCCGGCTCCGCGAATGGGGCGTGGACAAAGTTTTTGCTTTTCCGGGGGACGGCATCAACGGGTTGCTCGCTGCCTTTGGGAAAGCCGGCAACGAACCGAAATTCATTCAGGCCCGACACGAAGAAATGAGTGCCTTCGAAGCCGTCGGCTATGCCAAGTTCTCCGGCAAGGTCGGGGTCTGCATGGCCACCTCCGGCCCGGGCGCGATCCACCTGCTCAACGGGCTGTACGACGCGAAACTGGACCACGTGCCGGTGGTGGCGATCGTCGGCCAGACAGCCCGCAGCGCGATGGGAGGCTCCTACCAGCAAGAAGTGGATCTGCTGAGCCTCTTCAAGGACGTGGCCTCCGAGTACCTCCAGATGGTCACGGTCCCCGAGCAGCTCCCCAACGTCCTGGACCGGGCCGTACGGATAGCCCTGGCAAGGAAGGCCCCGACGGCGGTCATCATCCCGTCCGATGTCCAGGAATTGGAGTACACGCCACCGACGCACGCCTTCAAGATGGTTCCTTCCAGCCTCGGCATCCGTTGGCCTGAAATCCAGCCCAACGACGACGCGATTCGCGGCGCGGCCCAGCTGCTCAACGAGGGAAGCAAAGTGGCCATGCTCATTGGCCGGGGGGCCCGTGGCGCGGCCGCGGAGGTCCGCCAGGTCGCGGAATTGCTGGGCGCAGGCGTTGCCAAGGCGCTGCTCGGCAAGGACTCCCTGCCCGACGATCTTCCCTATGTGACCGGATCAATCGGCCTTCTCGGAACCCGCCCCAGCTACGAAATGATGCGCGACTGCGACACCCTGCTGACCATCGGATCAAGCTTCCCCTACACCCAGTTCATGCCGGAAGAAGGGCAGGCGCGCGGTGTCCAGATCGACATCGACCCAGGCATGATCGGACTGCGGTACCCCTACGAATTCAACATCGTCGCCGATTCCGCCACCGCCCTGCGGGCATTGATTCCGCATCTGCAGCGGAAACAGAACCAGTCCTGGCGCGCAGACCTGGAAACGAAAATCACCCGGTGGTGGGAGACCATGCGCGCCGAGGCCATGGTCGAAGCCAGCCCCATCAACCCCATGCGGCTCTTCTCCGAGCTCTCCGACCGGCTGCCTGACGACGCAATCCTCACAGCAGACTCCGGATCCGCGGCCAACTGGTACGCCCGGCAACTGAAGTTTCATGGCCACATCCGCGGCTCCTTGTCCGGCAACCTGGCCACCATGGGACCGGCGGTGCCCTACGCCATTGGAGCAAAATTCGCCCACCCCGCACGTCCTGTGATCGCCTTCGCCGGGGACGGTGCCATGCAGATGAACGGCATGGCCGAGCTCATCACCATCCAGCGCTACTGGCGCGAGTGGACTGATCCCAGGCTCATCGTTGCGATCCTGCACAACGATGACCTGAACCAGGTGACCTGGGAAATGCGGGCCATGGGAGGGGCCCCGGCGTTCCGTGAATCCCAAGCCCTTCCCGACGTCGACTACGCGGCTTTCACGTCCAGCCTCGGGCTGCAGGGCATCAGCGTGGGGTCCCCCGACGAACTCGGGGACGCATGGGAGAAGGCACTCGCAGCGGACCGGCCGACCGTTCTGGATGTGCGCACAGACCCGGACATCCCGCCAATCCCGCCCCACGCCACCCTGGAACAGGCACTCAACAGCGCAAAAGCGGTCATGAAGGGCGACGACAGCGGCTGGGGCATCATCAAAGAAGGCGTCAAAGCCAAGGCCCAGGAGTTCCTCCCGCACAAGAAGGATTGACCGTCATGATCGATTCAAGCCTTCAGCTGGGACGTCTTGACGTCTCGGCCTACACGGTGCCGACCAGCGCGCCGGAGGGCGACGGAACCTTGGCGTGGGACGCCACCACCATCGTCCTGGTCCAGGCCGTGGCCGGCAGCTGGACCGGCATCGGCTGGACCTTCGCGCCGGGGGCCTGCGCGGCGCTGATCAAGGAGACCCTGGAACCGGCCGTTACCGGGCTCAACCCTTTCGACGTTCCTGCAGCGGCCGAAGCCATGGCCCGGGCGGTGCGCAACACTCCACGCCCCGGACTGGCCGGCTACGCGATCTCCGCCGTCGACTGCGCGCTCTGGGACCTCAAGGCACGGATCCTCGGCCTTCCCCTGCACCGGCTCCTCGGGGCGGCGCGGGCGGAGGTGGAGATTTACGGCAGCGGCGGGTTCACCACCTATTCAGAGGCCCAGCTCCGACGCCAGCTGGAGGGCTGGACCGGCCAGCAACAGATCCCGCGGGTCAAGATCAAAATCGGCGAGGACCGCGGCGCGAACACGGCCCGCGACCTCCTCCGGATCCGTCAGGCACGGGACACCATCGGGCCGCACGTTCAGCTGTTCGTCGACGCCAACGGCGCTTACACGGCCAAGCAAGCCGTTCGGGTTTTCGACGCCGCGGCAGAGCAGGATCTGACGTGGTTCGAAGAACCGGTATCCAGCGATCACCTTGAGGGGCTTCGCCAGGTCCGGCAGTCTGTCACGGCGGATGTCGCAGCCGGCGAATACGGTACGACCCTGTTCTATTTCCAGCAGATGTGCGGCGCCGGCGCCGTTGACTGCCTTCAAGTGGATGTGAGCCGCTGCGGGGGAATCACGGAGTGGTTCCGGGCCGCCGCGGTAGCCGCGGCCCACGGCCTGGAAGTCTCCGGGCACTGTGCACCGAACCTGACCGTGCCCGCGGCTGCAAGCACCCGCAATTTCCGTCACTTGGAGTGGTTCCACGACCACGTCCGGATCGAGGAGATGTTCTTCGACGGGACGCCCGATCCACAAGGAGGCAGCGTTCGGCCCAGCGACGACCGGCCCGGCAACGGACTCATTTTCCGGGCCCTGGACGCCGAACCCTACCGAATCTAGGCCATAGACCAGAAGGAGCCAGTTTGAAACACTCAGCTTTTCAGGGACGCACGCATGCCGGTACGGGTCGGGCGGACACCTGATGACACCAGCCCAGCCCGATGGCGGGGAAGTCTTCTTCCCGCCCCAGGTTCTGCGCGACTATGCCCTGCTGGCGGACGGTGAACGGGGCGCGGTGATCGGCCCGCGCGGTGACGTTGTCTGGCTGTGTGCCCCGCAATGGGATGACCCCGCCGTGTTCTCGTCCCTGGTGGGCGGCGCCGGGGCATTTTCCGTGACACCCCTGAACCCGCGCTATGTGTGGGGAGGGCACTACGACGACGGCACACTGATCTGGAACAGTCGCTGGGTCACCACGGACGGCATCGTCGAATGCCGCGAGGCCCTCGCGATGCCGGGGGACCCCGCCCTGGCGGTGCTGATGCGTCATATCCGGGTCATCTCGGGCACCGCGCCGGTCCGGGTCCTCCTGCACCCCCGGCCGGGCTTCGGCCGGTGCCGGGTGGACCTTTCCAACGGCGGGGACGGTGTGTGGTCAGGTGAGGGCGGCGGACTGCACCTTCGCGTCAGCGGGATGGGCCGGGCAAACGCGAACGATGGCGTGCTGCAACAGGATGTTCAGCTTAGGCCCGGGGAGGAACACCACGTCGTGATGGAGCTTTCCACCGGGCCGCTGCCGGCCCGGCCGCCCGTCCCTGCGGATCTCTGGACGGCCACCGGGCGCGCCTGGGCCACGACGGTACCTGCAATGAACGGGACTGTTGCCCCTGCCGACGCCCGCCGGGCTTACGCGGTCATGCGCGGGATGACGGGCGCAACCGGTGCCATGGCCGCAGCCGCCACCATGGGCCTGCCGGAGCGTGACGAGGCAAAACGCAACTACGACTACCGCTACGCCTGGATCCGGGATCAATGCATTGCCGGCCAGGCCGCCGGTGCCGGCGGAGCCACCGGCCTCCTCGACAGTGCGGTGCATTTCGTCAGCGAACGGTTGCTGGCGGACGGAACCAGCCTCAAACCCGCTTACACCGTCCGCGGCGGCAGGGTCCCGGACGAGCACACACTCGACCTTCCGGGTTACCCGGGCGGGACGGACAAGGTCGGCAACTGGGTAAACGGGCAATTCCAGCTGGACAGTCTCGGCGAAGCCCTGCTGCTTTTCGCCACCGCCGCCCGCCATGACCACCTCGACAACAGGCACTGGCACGCAGTGGAGCAGGCGGTGGCGGCCATAGAGGAGAAGTGGGCCGAGCCGGATGCCGGCATCTGGGAACTCGAGAACGAACGGTGGACCCATTCACGGCTGATGTGCGTCGCCGGCCTCAAAGCCGTCTCCCGGTATGCCCCCGCCACCCTGGCCTCTGCCTGGGGACCACTGGCAGACAGGATTCTGGCACATACAGCCGACACCTGCACGCACCCCAGCGGCAGATGGCAACGATCGGCCGACGACGAGAGGATCGACGCGGCACTGCTTCTTCCCGCCATCCGCGGAGCCGTCCCCACCGGCGACGGCCGCTCCCTCGCCACGGCAGCGGCCGTGAGGAAAGAACTCCTCGATGATGGATACGTTTACAGGTTCAGGCACGGGCCAGGCCCCCTGGCGGACGCCGAAGGCGCCTTCCTCCTGTGCGGCTTCTTCTTGGCCCTGACCGAACATGAGCAGGGCAACACCACAGACGCATTCAGACTCTTTGAACGCAACCGGGCCGCCTGCGGTTCCCCGGGACTGTTCACCGAAGAATACGACGTCGAACAGCGCCAGCTGCGCGGCAACTTCCCCCAGGCGTTCGTCCACGCCGCCATGCTCGAAACAGCTCACCGCCTCGCCCGGCCGGCGGCACCATGACGACAGTTAACACACCCTCTTGCAGGAGGACACCGCCACTGGGGAGTGTCCGTTTAACGGTGGATTCACCGTTGGCATTTAGTTGATTCTTCCGTCGAAGCTGATGGCGAAGGCATTCAGGGCCGGCTTCCACCGTGAGGCCCATCGTGCCCTGCCTTTGCCGGTCGGGTCCAGTGCCCGGGTCGCCAGGTACAGGCATTTCAGGGCCGCCTGCTCGGTGGGGAAATGGCCCTTGGCCCGGACCGCGCGCCGGTAGCGGGCATTGAGGGATTCGATGGCGTTGGTGCTGCAGATGACCCGCCGGATTTCGACGTCGTAGTCCAGGAACGGCACGAACTCGCTCCAGGCGTTCTCCCACAGCCGGGTCACCGCCGGGTACTGCCGGCCCCACTTGGTCGAAAACTCTACGAACCTTTCCTTGGCCGCGGCCTCGGACGGTGCCGTGTAGACCGGGCGCAGATCACGGGACATCTCGTCCCAGTACTGCCGGGCCGCATACCGGAAGGTGTTCCGGATCAGATGCACGATGCAGGTCTGGACGACGGCGAGTTCCCACACGGTGTTGATGGCCTCCGGCAGGCCTTTGAGTCCGTCGCAGACCGTGATGCAGACGTCCTCCACGCCGCGGTTCTTGATCTCGGTCAGCACCGAGAGCCAGAACTTTGCGCCTTCGCCGCCGTCCCCGGCCCATAGCCCGAGGATGTCGCGTTCACCGTTGACGCTGACACCGATAGCGACATAGACCGGCCGGTTCGTGACCTGCCCGTCACGAATCTTGACGTGGATAGCGTCGATGAACACCACCGGGTAGACGCGGTCCAGCGGCCTGTTCTGCCACTCGGTCATCTCGCCGATGACCTTCTCGGTGATCCTCGAGATCGTGTCCTTCGAGACCCTGGCGCCGAACACCTCGGCGAAGTGGGCTGCGATTTCTCCGGTCGTGAGCCCTTTCGCGCTCAGCGACAACACGATCTCGTCGACTCCCGTCAGCCGGCGCTGGCGTTTCTTCACGGTCTGCGGATCGAACGTCGCACCGGTGTCCCGCGGCACGTCGATCTCCACCGGCCCGATCTCCGTCATGACGGTCTTGGTGCGGGTGCCGTTGCGGGAGTTCCCGCTCCCGCGCCCGGACACGTCGTGTTTTTCGTATCCGAGGTGTTCGTCCATCTCCGCTTCCAGAGCGGTCTCCAGGACGTTTTTCGTCAGCCGGTTCAACAGCCCGTCCGGGCCGACGAGATCGATACCCTGCTCTTTGGCCTGGGCCAGGAGCTGCTGCGCTAACTCTTGCTGATCCAATTCAGTCGCCATGGGATCCATGGTTCCGCTCATGATCAGTCCTCCCCGCCAGGCATCGCCCGGTGTGTCTGGCCAACCCTGAATCCACCGTTATTCAGACACTCCCCGCCACTGACCATACGGAGGCCGAGATATTTCGACGAAAACTGAGACCAGCCGCAAGTCACCTTGCGGAAAATTGGCTGGCGGGGAGCAGTTGTTCGTTGTGAACCGGTGTGTGTGACATATAGGGGCAGGGCGCTTCGATCGTGGAACGGCTGTCGTTCGTGTCCGGCCCTTTGCTGCCCGGCGGCCTACTGGCCAAGCAGGGAGACGGCGTGGGCGATGACGAGTGCGAGCAGCACGAATCCTCCGAAGGCCTCCAGTCCCATCAGGGATTTTGCCCGGGCCGAAAGGGGCATCGTGTCTGTGGGGCTGAATGCCATCGAGTTGGAAAGGGAGAAGTAGACGTAGTCGACAAATGAAGCCGTCCAGTCCGTCTTCACGGAGGACCGGGCGGCAACTTCCTGCACTGCGTCGTGGTCTTCGTCCTGGGGGAACCGGAAGTCTGCCCGGGGCAGCTCATGGCGCGTGGCGTGGCGCCGGGTGACCGGACCGCCCCGGTCCAGTTCCCAGTAGACCAAGGCGAACGCGATGACGTTTGTCACCCATACCTGAAGGGCCGCGAGCAGCAGCGTTGGCCCGTTGCTGTTTCCGGAGTTCGTGAGGAGAATGACCAGTTGGACGAGTGCTGCCTCGTTGGCCACGACAAGCAACAACGCCTGGCCGACGGAAAGATGCCTTGACCAGCGGGTTTCGCGGACCAACCTGCGTGGATTCAGGATAATGAGCGGAATCAGCAGGGCCAGGCCGACGACAACAACGGAGTAGCGTACCGCCGGAAGGAACGTCGTGGGCAGCGTGGCGTATAGCGCCAGTGCGATGAGAAGGCCGATGACGGCAGGCCAACGGTGTTCCGCCCGGGCCTGCCGTTCATTGTGGGTGGTCATGGTCAGGAGTGTAGGTCCTGGGCCGGGACGGGAGCCGCAGAGTCGACTTTTGGTCCGCCCGGCGTGGCGCCGTTCGGTTCGAACGGTACACGCATGCTCGACCCTAGGCGGTACGGTTCAGGCCAAGAGGGGGCATGGTCCTGCCGGCACTTCACCACTGGGCCAAGCAATGTGATCTGCGACACAAGGGTGCGCGACCTGAATCACAACAAATTCAGACAATTTCCTTGCGCATTCAGGAGTAGCCTGTTATACGTCACCAGCAATGGTGCTGGTGTTGACCAAGGAGTCGTGCCATGAGTGTCGAATCAAGCTCCGCGGCGGGGACCGTCCCGGCGGGAGGTGGTCGCAGGGCTGAAAATCCCGTACCAGCCCAAGACGCAGTTGTTTCTCCACAGGGGAGCACCAGCCCACCCTTTGCCGATCCGGCAGCTTTGGGTCTGGGCGCTTTCGCAATGACCACGTTTGTCCTCAGTGTCATCAATGCCGGCCTGATCCCCAAAGCAGTCGAACCCGTTGTCCTGGGACTGGCACTGTTCTACGGCGGCATGGCGCAGTTCGCCGCCGGAATCTGGGAATTTGCCAACCGCAACGTTTTCGGCGCGACGGCGTTCTGCTCGTACGGAGCCTTCTGGCTGTCCTTCTGGTTCCTGAGCCAGTTCAGCGCGGGCAGTCTTCCGGCAGCGGACGCCGGCAAAGCTGTCGGCCTCTATCTTCTGGGCTGGGCAATCTTTACCGCCTATATGACCGTTTCAGCTTGGCGCGTCAGCATGGGTGTCTTTGCCGTTTTTGTCTTCTTGACCCTGACCTTCATTGCGCTGTTTCTCGGCGCCTTCTTCGGGGCAGCCGGGCTGTCGATGCTGGGCGGCTGGCTGGGCATCGTGACGGCGCTGATTGCCTGGTACTGCTCCCTCGCGGTGGTCGCGAACTCCACCTACAAGCGGACTGTGCTTCCGGTGGGACGACGGTGACAGGCCATGGCAGCAGACCCAACAGAATCGGATGAGACCCTCGCAAACCTGTTGCACGAGCAGCGGCGCTTTCCTCCGGACGCCGGCTTTGCGGCGCAGGCCAACGCTACATCGTCGGACTATGACGAAGCTGCCGGCGACAGGCTGGCGTTTTGGGCGCGGCAGGCGGAGCGGCTGGACTGGTCCCAAAAATGGAGTGAGGTCCTGGACTGGTCGAATCCGCCATTTGCCAAATGGTTCGTCGGGGGCAGGCTCAATGCCGCGTACAACTGCCTTGACCGGCATGTAGCTGCCGGCCGCGGGGACAAGGTCGCCTACTACTTTGAAGGAGAAGCCGGGGACACCCGTGCCATCACCTATGCCCAGCTCACCCACATGGTCTGCCAGGCGGCGAACACGCTGACCGATCTGGGCGTCAAGCCGGGAGACCGGGTTGCCATTTACATGCCGATGATCCCGGAAACCGTCGTGGCTATGCTGGCCTGCGCACGAATTGGAGCACCGCACACCGTCGTGTTCGGCGGGTTTTCCGCGGACGCGCTCCGGACGCGGATCCACGACTGCGACGCGCGGATCGTCATAACGACCGACGGCGCCTACCGCCGCGGCAAGGCCAATGGGTTGAAGCCCGCCGTCGACGAGGCCCTGCTGGACTGTCCGGACGTTCGCAACGTCCTGGTGGTCCGCCGCACAGCCCAGGAGGTCGACTGGACACCGGGCCGTGATATTTGGTGGCATGACTCGGTTGAGCTGGCTTCCGCCGATCACGACGCCGAGGCCTTCGACGCTGACCATCCCCTGTACGTGATGTACACCTCCGGCACCACGGGCAAGCCCAAGGGCATCCTGCACACCACTGGGGGCTACCTCACGGCGTGCGCCTACACCCACTGGGCGGTGTTCGACCTAAAGGCCGAGACCGATATTTTCTGGACAGCCGCGGACATCGGCTGGGTCACCGGGCACAGCTACATCGTGTACGGTCCCTTGGCCAACGGTGCCACCTCCGTGCTGTACGAGGGCACGCCGGATACCCCGCACCAGGGCCGCTGGTGGGAAATCATCGACAAGTACAAAGTCTCGATTCTCTACTGCGCCCCGACCGCCATCCGTACCTTCATGAAATGGGGCGCCCAGATACCGGCCAAGTACAGTCTCAGGAGTTTGCGCGTGATCGGAACCGTGGGCGAACCGATCAACCCGGCGGCCTACATCTGGTACCGCGAGAACATCGGGCACAACCACACGCCCGTGGTGGACACCTGGTGGCAGACCGAGACCGGAGCCATCATGATCAGTCCGCTCCCGGGAGTCACAGCGGGTAAACCGGGCGCCGCCATGAGGACGTTGCCCGGGGTCGTGGCCGACGTCGTCAATGACGCGGGCGCACCGGTTGCCAACGGCTCCGGCGGCTATCTGGTCCTCAGGGAACCCTGGCCATCCATGTTGCGCACCATCTGGGGTGACAACGACCGGTACGTGGAGACGTATTGGTCACGGTTCCCGGGGCTCTACTTTGCCGGGGACGGCGCGAAGAAGGACGAGGACGGGGATATTTGGCTTCTCGGCCGGGTGGACGACGTGATGAACGTGGCAGGACACCGGCTCTCGACGACGGAGATCGAATCGGCGCTCGTCGCCCATCCGAAGGTGGCCGAAGCCGCCGTCGTCGGCGCCCTCGACGACACCACCGGGCAGGCCATCGTCGCCTTCGTCATCCTGCGCAGCGATGCGGGCGACGGCGGACCGGAGGTCGTGCAGGAGCTGCGCGACCATGTAGCCAAGGAAATCGGCAAAATCGCCCGGCCCCGGCAGATCATGGTGGTCACCGAGCTGCCTAAAACCCGGTCCGGGAAGATCATGCGACGGCTCCTCAAAGACGTGGCGCAGGACAGGCCGATCGGGGATGTCACCACCCTGGCCGACTCCTCAGTGATGGATCTGATCAAAGCCGGCATGCCAGGCGGCGCCGCCGGCCCGCACTAATTGCCAGGTCGAGGCGTTCAGCCGGGGCCTTCAACGGGAGAGATGACATGGATGACTTCCTCGCTTACCTGGATACTTCGGAGGTCCGCTCCGGCAAACTTGAGGAACTGGTAGTGGCCGGAGGCGACGGAATTCCTTCACATGTCGGTCGGGATCGGTCCCAGGACGATGGTGTGGGCGGTGTGGTCGCGTTTGGTGGCCAGGTAGCGGGCATTTGCGGAGGAGAGGTGGACCCGGGTGGGCACGCGTTCGGCCACAGCGACGCCGTTGGCCTCGAGCTGGAGGGCCTTGTCGGGGTTGTTGCTCAGCAGCCGGATCCGGTGCGCTCCGACGGCGAGCAGCATCTGGGCCGCTGCACGATAGTCCCGCTCGTCCTCACCGTGGCCGAGGGCGACGTTCGCGGCGTAGGTGTCGAGCCCGCGGTCCTGAAGGGAGTAGGCGTCGAGCTTCTCGTAGAGTCCGATGCCCCGGCCTTCCTGCCTCAGATACAGCAGGAAGCCGCCCTCACCGGCGATCCGCTCGGCCGCCTCGCGGAGCTGTGGGCCGCAGTCGCACCTCTGCGATCCCAGGACGTCCCCGGTGAGGCATTCGCTGTGAGGGCGCACCAAGGGGGCGGCAGCCGCGGCGAGGGCGCCGTGCCAATCACCGAGCCCCAGCAGCAGGTGCTCCTTGCGGTCCACCAGATCCCGGAAAGTGAACGCATCTGCGGTCGTGGCGAAGCCGTCGGTGAACCTGAGAGGGATACGCACCCGGGTACGCACCAGGGCCCCAGGGGGAACCGAGCGCTCCCGTCCGGCGGATCCAAACGAGGCTGAGTCGGCGGACGCCGTGCCGACACCGTCCATTCCAGCCCCCGGTCCTGTTGCAGTGAGTCGTTCCGTGGACATTGAGCCCCTCCTTCTGGGATTTGGAATCGCGGCGTCTGGTTTTTGGCGATGACCTTTCCGTCGTGAATTCGATTGCGCTCCTGGTCCGCGCACATCGTCGCGAGGTGGCGCGGCCTCAGGCCTGGACCGACGTCCGCAGGCCCTCACGCTCCCCGGAGCGCTGCGGGTTGAGGCGTGCGTAGTGCCGGCCCTATCGTCGGCGGACCTCGATTTGACCGTCGTTGAGCCGCGTTTCGTATGCGGGCTGCGGGTGGCTGGCTGGCCCGCGCACGACGCTCCCGTCGTTGAGGCGAAAGGTGCTTCCGTGCCAGGGGCAGGTGACACAGCCGTCGGCGATTTTCCCTTCATCCAGTGGGCCGCCCATGTGGCTGCACATGCTGTCCAGGGCGTGAATCTGGGTGCCTGCGCGGTGCAGCAGCAGGGAGACGCCGGCAATGTCCACCTTGCGCTGGTCGCCGTCGGGCAAGTCATTCTCACTGAGCGCAGGTGTCCACTTCGTAGGGCCGTTCCTGTCTGCGGTCTTGTTGACGTTCACGGCGCTGGCATAGGTGAGATGTCCGCCGAGGAAACCGCCGAACATCAGGATCCCGAACCCAGCCATGCCCAGTGACTTTCCGACACCGCGGTGTCCGCGCGCGCGGGCCACAGCGGAGATTGTGTAGAGGCAGAGGGCTGTGCTGTTTGCGACCGCGTGAACTAGCCCTGTTCTCCTTGCCTTCCCCTGGGTGTCCGACCAGTCGTTGAGCCCGGCTGCCGCAGTGGGAACAGCAGCGGCAATGCCCGCGCACACCAGGATGTCGGCGGCGGGGGCGGAATCCACGCCCCCTATCGTGTCAAGGAGCATTGCCATGGTCCACGCTCCGATGGGCAGATCCGTGAGGACCGGATGCAGCGGATGGCCCAGGGCGGTGCCGCTGACGATGTTTCGAACAGTGCGCGCCCGCACTGCCCGCCCGACCGCGGCGGCAACGGCTGAAGCCACCCCGTCAAGCCGCTCGGAATGTTCTATGGCGGCGACCACGGAATTCAGCGGGTTCACGGCAGCTCCTCTGTCTCGTCAGTTCTTGAATCTGGAGTGTTCAGGACTGTGTCTACAACCGGTCTTCACTGAAGCGGCGGAAGTCCGGGTGGCGAATGGTCAAAGCTTTCCACCGAAACGGCCGTCGTGACAAGGTGTCCGAGCCGCCGGGGCGTGAATGAGCGGCGTACGTGAGCCGCGTGGATACGTCTTCGATCCTCACGAAGCGCCGACGTCATGGCCCGCCCCAGCCGGACGCCCGCCTGGCGGAGTCAGATGCCCGAACTCAGGTCCAGAGTCGGGTCCCGAGGCGAGGAAGGAGTCACTGGAGACCGCAACTCTCATGCCGGTGCTGAGAGTTTCTCCCAGTAGCCGCGGAGCTCGGCGTCGTCAGAGCGGCCAGGGTATTGTTCTGGGCGGTGAGGTCTTGGTCGTTGGTGGATACGCGCGCATATCCGATCAGCAGTCCGGTCATGGTCGTGCCCGTACCGTTTATCCCCAGCCACCGGGCATTTTCTCGGGCGGGTCCTATGCCGACCTCAGGATTTGCCGGTGTTCGCGGGCGGGACCTTGGTCTGGGGGCCTGACAGGTGCGGGACACCCTCGCGGGGGACGTTTCCCCGCGGGCTTGTAGACCCTATCGCCACCTACATCGAAGCCGCAGGTGCGGCGTTGCCGCGCCGCACTGTCGATACCGCTGTTTTACCTCCCGCACCGGTGCGCTTCCGGCCTTTTGAGCAACGTGCTTACGCGTCGAAGTGCGTCCGGACTCTCGGGTCCTGGGATAGTGAAGCGACGACCGAGGCGGCGATGTCCAGGAGTTTGACGTTTCGCGTGTTGGAAGCGTTTTTCAGGATCTTGATGGCGGTCTCCTGGCTGCAGCGGTTCTGCGCCATGATGGCGCCGGTCGCCAGGTCGATAATGGTCCGGGATTCGATGGCTGCAGTGGGGGGATTGGTTTACGCGCCCAAAGACTTTCAGGCTGTTCTCAGGCCGAGGGGGGAGATTAGTATCTGGACGCTGTAGATCTGGCCCTCTGGCGTCGTTGCAGGCCCCGGCCGCACGTCCAACCTCAACCCACGTGCGGCCGGCTCTCAAAATCGTAGACCTGACCCCGCCGTCGGCCCATCAGCGTCTCGCTCCATGGTGAGCCGCGGTCAAACCCGCCGCCGACGGCCGGTCGCCGACGCTTCCTCTTCCCGCCGTGCAGCCCAATGTTTTTGTGCAGCCCGAGGCAAGCCAGTGGCATTCTGTGGTGTGTCGTGCCTCCACGGCGGCGGCGTCACCACGCTGAGGCTCCGTCCGGATTCATCGAGGATATGGCCAAGTCGCGTGTACGCCCGGACCACAGCCTGACGTGAGATGACTATGCTGCCGGGCGCGCGCTCGGCCAGTTCCCGTTCAAACGCCGGCGCCTCCAAGTAGTCGCGGACCCACAGCGTGACCTCCAGGTTCTGTGCGCCGAGAACCTGGGCGCTCAGCCGGCAATTTGTTTGGGCGGCGAAGTAACGGCCGGCATCGTCAACGTATTGCGCCGGGACATTGAGCATCAACGTCACCTCCCGGAGGCCCCGGTTCGCTGCGGAGGACGCGTCGCACCTCAGCGTGATGTAACCGGAAGCGAGAAACCGTTCCACCCGGCGTCGGGCGGTTTGCGATGAGACGCCGCAGGTAGCGCCCGCAACCAAGTCGTCGTACATGTTCCGGACCTAACCAACGAGCACCGCTGGGCCGCCTACACGGCGCCCGCGCTGGAGGCGGGTGTGGGATCCGGCCTGTCTGTACCACTGGTCCTTGAGGGAGAAGCAGAAGCGGGCCTGAACCTGTATTCCACCCGGTCCCATGGCTTCACCGATGAGGATATCGACACGGTCGAAGCGTACTCATACCACGCGTCCAAAGCACTCCGCCTCGCGGTCCGGATCAGCCAACTGGCCGAGGCGAAAACAAACCCCACCGCTGCCATAGAATCCCGGACGATCATCGACCTGGCAACCGGCGCCATCATGGCGCAAAACCGCTGCAGTCAGGACACGGCCATAAAAATCCTAAAAATTGCTTCCAGCACCAGATACGTCAAACTCCGGGACATCGCCGCATCAGTGGTCGCCTCTCTTTCACAAGACCCGACAGTCCGGCCGTACTGCGACGCCTGCCTGCTGGGCCTGCACGGTAGCGACGTGGGCAGATCCACTTCACCCTATTCACCGACGAAACGGAGTAACGTTGAAGTGAGTCCGGGCGGCTGGATCCCCCAATACAGTCGTCCGGTAACTCATGTTCCCAGAGTCATCGAACCTGGAAATTCCGGGCGGTCCGCCGCTGGGCCAACCACTGCAGTCACGCTCCAGCGGGGGGCCATCCGGCGCGACACCCTCGAACGATCACGAAAGCCGCGTCGCCAGGAACACCGAAGTTCCGGGCCGGCTTTTTAGCGGCGTGCGTATTGGGAAGCCTTCGCGCAAGGCTGTGCCGAGGCACCACAGAAAGTGGCCTAGCGTCGTTTTGATCAGGAACCGGTATCGAAAAATCCGAACCTCAATCGTGCAGTGGAGATCCGACGACTTCGAAACCCTGGCTGCTCATCGATCCCGACAGCAGCGGCATCGCTTCGGCAATGCTGCTCCGGACCGAGTCTAGTTCCAGGGAGGCCCTGTGGGCGCTCTCGGATATCCACAACTCGGCAACGAACACCGTGTCGGGTTGGTCGTCGTTTACCCCTACTTCGTAGAGGAGGCAACCCAGTTCCGCAAGCCCGTCGGCTCGCCTGGTGAGGAGTTCTATGAGGCCATCGCGCGCGCCCGGCTTGGTGCCGAGAGTCGCCAAACGTGCGTGTGTCATGAGTCCATACTCATCGAAGGCTGCAGATATGGCCTGCTGCGCCCCTCCCGCAGCGCCCGGAATGCGTCGGATCGAGGCTTAGCCCAGCAGGGGGACGGCATGGGCGATCACGAGGGCCAGGAGAACGAAGCCTCCGGCGGCTTCGAGTCCCATCATCATTTTGGTCCGCGGCGACGGGGGCATGGTGTCGGTGGGGCTGAAGGCCATGGAGTTGGACAGGGAGAAGTAGGTGTAATCCACGAAAGAAGCGACCCAGCGGACCGTGTCGCAACTTCCGTGACGGCGTCGTGGTCTTCGTCTTGGGGGAACCGGAAGTCCGCGGCCGGGAGGTTGCCCCGGTGGGTATTGCGCCGTGCGACCGGTCCGCCGCGGTCCATTTCCCAGAAACCAAGGCGAACGCAATGATGTTCGTTACCCAGATCTGCAGTGCTGCCAGAAGGAGCGTGCGCCGCCCGTCGCCGCTGCCGGAGTCGGTCAGAAGAATGATGAGCTGCACCAGGGCGACGCCGTTGGCGGCGACGAGGAGGAGTGCCTGGCTCGTCGCTAATCGTTTGGACCAGCGTGTCTCTTTGTGCAGGCGGCGGGGGTTGAGGATCAGCGGGGGATCAGCATCAGGAGTCCGATTCCCACCACCGTGTAGCGGATGGCCGGCAGGAAGGCGCTGGGAAGGGCGGCATAGAGGCCCAGCGCGATGAGCAGCCCGATTACGGCCGGCCAGCGGTGTTCGGCGCTGTCCTTCAGATTTGCGATCTCAGACATTCACCGAGTCTAGGCAAAGCTGCGGTCCATCCCGGTCCGGGCGCGCACTGAGCCGACAGCAGATGGCCGCCTGGCGCGAGGGAACGTCGGGTCAGGCGGCCCAACTCGGTTGCGAGAAGCCCACCCAAGACACTCCCGCCGAACTCAGATGGTGGTTTCCGCCGCGCTCCAACCTGTGACGGCCTCTGCTGGCGCGGCCAGCTAGAGGTTCCAATGGTGTCCGACGCAGGCTCGGTCCAAATCGGGCACTGACTGTGTCTGCGACATTTCTTGGTTGTTGTCCACGATGGACGAGTTCTTGTTCGGGTTGCTCGCCAGCGCCGGAATCTGCGATGCCGTCGCGGGTCTTGATGGACCGCGGTCGGGTTTCGTTGGCCGCTACCCACGGATCCGTTTATCCACCGCCTCTGCTGCTTACAGGGAGGGGATGTTACGGTGAGTTTTCCGTTCGGGGACGGCATGAACTTCAGCATTCACCCGAACCGGCCCGACATCCGGCACTGAAGAACAGGACGCGCAAATGATTGACTTTCTGAGCTCGGCCGACGGCACGAAAATCGCCTTCGAACGGACAGGTGAAGGACCACCTCTGATCATTATCGGCGGTGCATTGAACAGCCGGCGTTCGGCCGACGGGCTGGTGCCTTGGCTGGCCCCGCACTTCACCGTGTACGCCTATGACCGTCGGGGGAGAGGCGAGAGCTCCGACACCCTTCCCTACAGTCCCGGCCGTGAACTAGAGGATTTGGAAGCGCTGATAGCCGCGGCGGGCGGTTCGGCCTACGCTTACGGCCATTCCTCGGGTGCCATCCTGATTCTTGAAGCAGCGGCTGCCGGAGCGGGCATCTCCAAATTGGCCGCCTACGAGCCGCCATATCTGACCGGGCATGCCCCCGAAGAACCTTGGGAAAATTTCAGGGACCGGGTCCAGGAGGCACTGAACGGGGGAGACCGGGAAGCCGCCGTGGAACTGTTCATCCGCCATACCGGCTCTGACTTCGACGAAGGAATCAAAACCATGCCGTGGTGGCCCGCGCTCCTCAGCGTTGCCCAGACCCTGCCGTATGACCTCACCCTCACGGCCGACGGCAGCGTCCCGGAGAGGCTGTCGAATATTCAGGTTCCCACGCTCGGGATCTACGGTGGTGCGAGCCCTTCCTGGGCCGGGAATGCCATCAATGCCGTCGCCGCAGCCGTTCCTGGCATGAAAAAAGAAAAGCTGGAAGGCCAGGACCACGCAGTCGCCAGCGATGCTGTCGCACCGGTCCTGATCAAGTTCTTCAACGGCGCCCCAGCCTAGGCTGCCATCGACCCCAATACGGCGGGAACTTGGAAAACGACGTTGAGGCTAACCCACTCGGCCGATGGTGAGAACCCCGAGCCTATGTAGAGCCTATGTTCCCGCCGGGCGCGCGACGATACTGGACATCGTCCCTCGTGGCGACGTGATCTCATCCCGGACGGGAAGCCGTTCGCGGTCTGGGACATCCGCGCCGCCTTGAGTTCGTGCTGAGCCCTGGCGTTGAATGCGTGGGGATGGCCCCGGAAAAGAATTTCCCACCAGATGTCCTTTTGGCGGCTCCCCGGTCGTCGTGCTGATGTAACTAACGAAAGAAGGAGACGTCGTGGAGTACATGCTTTTCATCTGTAGCGATCCCACAGCGCCGGAATATGTGGCCGCCGAGGACAACATTGTCGAATGGGGGGCCGAGATGGAGGCGCGGGGCGTCGCCCGTCACGGTGACAGGTTGCGTCCTGTCGAGGACGCAACCACGGTAGTGGTGCGCGGGGGCGAAGTGGTGGTCTCGGATGGGCCGTTCGCGGAGACGAAGGAATGGATCGCGGGCTATGACATCATCGCTTGTGCCGATCTTGATGAGGCTATCGAGGTGGCGTCCAAGCACCCCATGGCCCGGTTCGGCAAGATCGAGATCAGGCCCGTGTGGCCGCTCGGGGAATAGTGATTCGCCCCGAGGCCGGCATTGATGATCAGGGTAGGGAAGACGCGCCGGAGCTGACGGACGTGCGGGCCGTCGTGGAGGCCGCGTCCGTCGGTGAGGCAGCACGAATCACCGCAACCCTCATCCGCGTGACGGGCGACTGGGGCCTGGCCGAGGATTGTGTCCAGGATGCGTTCGCCAGGGCCCTCGTCGACTGGTCGGAGCACGGCGTTCCCAGGAATCCCGGGGCGTGGCTGACTACCGTGGCCAAGAACAAGGCAATCGACCGCATGCGGAGCGCCGCCAGCGAAAGGCGGGCGGTCCGTGAACTCGCCATTCTCACCGAGCTCGAAGGGCTCGAAGACAAGGCCGGCATAGGGACGGCGGCAGAGGATGACACGCTGCGGCTGATTCACACCTGCTGCCACCCGGCCCTCCCGCTTGAGGCCCGGGTGGCCCTGACCTTGCGCACAGTCGCGGGACTCGCGACCGGGGAGATCGCCCGCGCGTTCCTGGTCTCCGAAGCAACCATGGCCAAACGGCTCGTTCGGGCCCGGGCGAAGATACGCGATGCCGGGATCCCATACCGGGTGCCGCCGCCGCAGCTGATATCCGAACGCACCGCCGGAATCCTGGCCGTGCTGTATCTGATGTTCAACGAAGGGTACTCGGCCACCGGGGGCAACTTACTGATCCGCGAACCACTCGCCCGGGAAGCGATTCGCCTGACCCGGCTGCTGGTTGTGTTGCTCGACGGGTCCCCGCAGGAACCTGAGGCCCTGGGCCTCCTTGCGCTCATGCTGTTCCACCATGCCCGGCGGGGGACGCGGACGGACGCCGCAGGGGACTTGGTGACCCTTGAGGAGCAGAACCGCGGATTGTGGGACAAGGTTGCGGTCGCGGAGGCTGTGGCGCTGCTGGCGGCCGCGGAGCAAATGGGCGTTTCACGCCGTTCCCGAGCAGGTAGCTACCGTGTGCAGGCCGCCATTGCTGCCTGCCATATGATCGCCCCGGACTCTGGCAGCACGGACTTCGCCCGGGTGGCACAGCTGTATGACCGCCTGGCGCACATTGCACCGTCACCGGTCATCGAGCTCAACCGTGCCGTTGCCGTCGCGATGTCTCAGGGACCGGAAGCAGGACTTGACCTCATCGACGAGCTGGACCGGACACGGTCCCTCGAGGGGTACTACCTCCTGCCCGCGGCGAAGGCTGATCTCCTGCGCCGCCTTGGCAGAAAGTCAGAGGCCAGCTTCGAGTATGAGCGGGCCCGTGACCTCGCTCCCTCCGAGGCCGAGCGCCGCTACCTCTCCAAACGCCTGGCCGAGACAAGCGCCGGGTCCCCATCCCCACCCGATCCCCGCACCGCCGCGAAGGAGTACAAATGAAACACCTCATGCTGATCCCCAACGACGTTGACACCTGGAACGCACTCTCCCCGTCCGAAATCGAGGCGATCATGCAGGCACATACCTCGTTGCAGCAGGAACTCAGGGCATCCGGTGAGTTCGTGGAGGCACATCAGCTCGGTGAAGAGGCGAAGTTCGTAAGACGTGACGGCAGCACCTGCACCGTGACCGACGGTCCGTACCTTGAGACCAAGGAAATCGTGGCCGGCTACTACATCGTCGACTGTGTGGGCATGGCCCGCGCCGTGGAAATCGCCGGAAAATTCGGAGAGGCCAAGTTTTGGCCGATCGAAATACGCCGGATCGACCCCTGACCCGCACGGCCTTGAATAGTTGTGTGATCAGAGTTGCGCCGTACCGCCTCGTCACAACCGGGCAGAGGAAGCTGGAACAGGCTCACCCCAAGATCCAAGCGTCATTTGACGAAAATTAGGAGAGGTAAATGCGCGTACCAATGAAATTGGAACTGGTGCCGCTGCCGGTAGCAGACGTCGAGCGGAGTAAGACCTTCTACACGGACACCGTCGGCTTCACTTTGGATCATGACGTGCAGCCCGGGAACGGCATGCGGATCGTGCAGCTCACGCCACCCGGTTCAGCATGCTCCATAGTCATCGGCGCCGGAATGGCCAACAGCAGCCCAGACGACGGCACGGTCAAGGGCCTGCACCTAGTGGTCGAAAACATCGCTGCGGCGCGCGACCAACTCATCAAGCACGGGGCCGCCGTGACCGAAATAGAGGACATGGGAGGCGTCAAGTTCGCGTACTTCAGCGATCCCGACGGCAACTCGTGGGCGCTACAAGAAATCGGAAAGGGGTGACCCCGCCCGGGGTGCTCACCGACGCCGGCGGCCTCACACCAACCCTGGCGGACACCCTACCCACTCCGTCGAATCGGGCAGCGAATCGTGCGCCCACGGTACCTGCGCACGCTCCGCTGACCATGGGCCCCATCCGCATAGGTCGCGCCGCGACTCCTAGTCACTGAGATCGAAGTCGAGATCAAGTTCCTCCGGTGTCCTCAGCTGTCGTTGGGCGAAGTCGATCGCTAGCTGCAGGGCATCGCTCCGCGCGTTTTTCCATGGTCCGCTCAGACCGGCTCCATCTTTAAGGGAGGTGGAGCCGGTCTCTGGGGTGCGCTTCGTCATTCTGAGGGTGAAATGACGTTGTGGCGTGCCCCTGACTGGGCTGCTGTGCCACAACGCAACAGTAGGTTCTGAAGCTGCGCTTTTTCTTGCACTGTGGGAGCCCCGGATCGGGGAACGGCAATGTGGAGGTTCGGTGACGCGGGCGGTTACCGGGCGTTGAAGACGTCCGGGCCGAAGCTGTTCAGGCCCGGTGCCCCCGCGTATCCGAGCCGGGGTACTGAAAAGATGTCCTCGATGCTGGCGAGCAGGCTGTAGTGGTTGTACATCGTGTCCGACGTCGTCCCGCCCTTGGTGAACGGGGAGATCACCAGTGCGCCGACGCGGCCGCCCGCGGTGCCTCCGGTGACTCCCGACGGGCCGGAGGTCTTGGCTTCGGTTTCGTCGAAGGTGATGACCAGCACCCCGTCCTGTTTGTAGGCGGGGGAGTCCAGGATGGCGGGGATCTGCTGCTGCAGCCAGCTGTCGGCGCTTTCGAGGCCGCCCGGGCTGCCGTCGACGCAGGGGCTGTCGTGTCCGTCGTTGCACAGGTTGGGTGTGATGTAGGAAAGGTTCGGTGTCGTGTCCGTGGACTTCAGGTCATCAGCGAAGTGGGTGTAGTCCACCACGTTGTTCGGGCAGTCCGGAGACGATGTGATTTCGTCAAAATACACGAACGGGTTGTGGCGCGTTGCGTATTGGTCGCCCTCCTTCGCCTTGTGATGGTCGTCCGTGGAGCCGGGCTCGGGATGCTGGCAGGGCGTGCCCATGTCCTCCATGTAGCCTTTCCAGGTCTTGCCGGCGGAACTGAGCTGGCCTGCAAGGGTGGGAACCGAAGCGGGGTACACACAGCCGGTACCCTGCACCTGGCCCGCCTCGGATGTCCCGGTTTGTTGGAACTCGGCATATACAGGGCAATCGGCGCGCGTCATGGCGTTCGAGCCCTGCCCGGAAATCTGGGCCAGGTAGTCGGGGAGGGAGTTGTGGTCTGTCCCGTAGTACTGGGAGAGCAGCACGCCCTGTGCGCGCAGGGTCTTCGATAAGTAGGTGGCCGCCGACTCGGGGCCCCAGACGTCGTTGTAGTCGTGGTTCTCCAGGTTGATCACGAAGACGTGGCCGGGTTTCCCCGAGGCCTGTGTGGGTTGTGGGGAGGGGGTTGTCGTAGGAGTGCCGGGGGCGGCCGTTGTCTTGCCCTGGCCCGGCGATGGCCCGCCTCCTGGCGGGGTGGGCTCACAAGCCGTGGCCGCCACGGCGAGGATTGCAGCAAGAATCAGCGCCGCCGGTCGTGCCGCGCGGCTCCGGCCCAAGAATTTTGCGACATTCTGGCTCATCGGTTCCGGCTTTCTCTCTGGCCCGGCTCCCAATGGGCCAGGTGTCAAGTGGCGTCTACCGTTCCACACCAGAATCAACATTGTGTCTGTAGCCCCTGAGTAAGCCCTGTGAAGCCTCTCGGGCTCGGGACTCCACGGCTGGGCCCCCGCACGTTTTCCAGAGACAGGACGGCTATTTCTGGCCCCACTTGGTGACCCGCCGGGCACTTGCGACGGTTACCTGTGACCGCCTTCAGCGTTGGATTCACCAGTGGATGGATGCGGCGGAAGGCCGGTCCGGATGGAATCGAAGGCGGCTTAAGTACCTTGACTGGTACGTAACCGACTTGGTACAAAAGGGTCATGGAAGCCGCTCTAAAGGCCCTCGCGGATGATAGCCGACGGAGAATGCTGGAGGCCCTTGCTGACGGCCCGGCAACCGCGGGTGAACTGGCAGCGCTCCTGCCGATTGCACGCCCGGGTGTCTCGCGGCACCTGCGGGTGCTGCGAGAAGCGGGTCTGGTCGAGGTGCACCAAGAAGCGCAACGGCGGGTTTACTCCCTCCGCCCACAGCCGCTCACTGAGATCTACGACTGGCTGGATCGATACGTGGCCCTGTGGGAACAGCGGCTGGATGTCCTGCACACCGAAATAGCACGCGGCAAGCGTGAGCGAAGGAGCACCCCGTGACCAACAACACCCCTGGAAGCGTGCGCACGCTGGGCACCCTGCGAGCGGTGGAGGGCAACGGCATCGTGCGTCTTGAGGTCCGGTTCGACACCGATAGGGAGGACGTGTGGTCGGCGCTCACCGATTCCGGCCGTCTCGCCCGCTGGCTCGGCGAGGTAGAAGGCGATCTTCGCGAGGGCGGTGACTTCAGGGCCCGCTACTTTGCCAGCGGGTGGGAAGGCAGTTGTCGTGTGGAAGTGTGCCAGCCCCCACAGTGGCTCCGGATTCTGACCACGGCCCCAGACGAACCGGACGGCGTGATCGAGGCGACGCTTAGCGCTGACGGCGATCAAACCATCCTGGTTATTGAGGACCGCGGCTTGCCTCTGGAGCAGATCGCCGCCTACGGGGCAGGAGACCAGATCCACGTCGAAGATCTCGCCGCCTACCTCGCCGGACGTGACCGCTGCGACGCACGGGTGCGGTGGCAAGAACTCCACCCCGCATACCAGGAGCTGGCCGCAAGGCTCACCTAGCACGACGGCAGATCTGCCGGTCGCAACCCCCAGCGGGTTCCAACGTTGAAACTCCTTCGTCCGCGGCGCCCTGACTGAGACCCCAAGTCGATGAGGCACCGAAGACGGGCCCGCGACAAGACTTCCCAGTCATCGCAGGGTGGGGCAAGTTTCAACCGCCCTCGAGGGGCCAGAAATACGTGACACAACCATCAGAACCGTGACAGGAGCCGAGCCATGGACTGGACTGTCCCGGCCAGCGCAGCGCTGATTCCGGCCAAGGCCAGTAGTGCGCTCATGGCGATGATCTGAGCCAGGAAGAATGGCAGCGCCACTCCAAGTGTGGCGGCGTACGTCAGAGTAAAACTCAACGTTGGAGGTTCGCTCATGCAACCGTGACCTCCAGCCAGATTCTATTTGCCTCGTTCTCGTCAACACTAGCTGCGGGGCTCTCCCATGCGTCGATGCAGCGCGGGCACTCTGATCCGGTGGGCCTCGGGCCCTTGCCGCGCGGCGGGTGCGGAGGTAGGTTTTGCAAGCCGTGGCCGTCCGCCCGCAGTGGGGCGCGCCGCGCGGCGGTGGTTGACCCGGGTGTGGCGTGGGAACCCGCCCGGGCCGACCACCTAAACGTGTGGGCTGACGGCTCCGGTCCGGCCGGTGGGATGCGGGACAGTGGAGGGTCGGCTCTCAGGCTGTTCTCAGCGCGAAGAGGGACATTGAAAATAGCCCCGAAATGCCGACCCCTGCTCCGCCTTCGACCCAAAGACTCCGGCCGCACGCTCTCCTCAACCGGCGTGCGGCCGGGCATCACGTCGCCCCCTGCAGAGTCAAAAAGCACCTGGAATGGATAGGACTCGGGACTGCCTTCCGTTTCGCATGCAACAACTAGGCCCGTTGATGCCCCGCTGCCAGCGTGAGTGCGGATCGCAGAAGTAAATGTCGATACCGGCGTCCACTTTCACGGTTTTCCAGTCCTGCATTTCGATGCCCTGGTCCCAGGTGAGGGAATGCCTCAGCGCCTCGGGGAGCGTCTTGATCTTGGCTGCCAGGGCGTCACGCATTTGTTCTGCTTTGTATCTATCCGGCAGGTGAACGAGCATCGTGTAGTTGGTGGTTCTCTCCACGAGGGTCCCGATCGCGGACTGGTTGCCCTTGCCGATGATGAGGTCACCCTTCCAATGCCCTGGCACCGCACGGTCCTGAACCTCCGCGGGACGCTCGGAGATATTGACCATCCCCGGGATCCGGTTCTTCCGCTGACCGGCCTTCCTGCAGGGCTGCCGGAGCGCACGTCCGGTGCGTAAACACGCGGCCAGATCACGGTTGAGTGCTCCGCGGGACTGAACGTAGAGGGACTGGTAAATGGTCTCAGGTGACACCCGCATCTCCGGTTCATCGGGAAACTCAACCCGCAGGCGTCCTGCGATCTGCTCCGGCGAGTACTTCTTTTTCAGGTCCTCTTCCACCTTCGCACGCAACACCGTGTTCGTGTGCAGTTTCGACGGTTTCGGCCGCGAAGCCCGCTCATACGCCAACGCGTGAGCCGATGTTGCCCGGCAGGGCAACCCGGCCACCGAATTGCGCCGAAGCTCCCTGGACACCGTCGAGGCCGACCTGTCGATCACGACCCCGATCCGGCGCAGCGAGTGTCCCTGGGCGCGCAGCACCGCGATCTCTTCACGCTGGGCGAAGGTCAGGCACCTGCCCTTCAGATCCCGGCCGCGGCGTGGCCTGACACCCCCGGCTTCGGCCAGGACCCGGCGACCGGTCCGCCTGCTCGTATCGATCGGCACAACAGCGTCCGTGATGAAATCGCCGGCCTGCATCCCGGCCCAAAACAGCTGCAGAAGATCCGGTCTTACATAAATTGAATACCTCGCCACGACAACACCCATCCGCTAAGTGTTGCAATCACCGCAAGAACCCAAGGATCCCTTACCGGGCCAGACTGAGACTGTCTCCACTCTTCAGGATGGAGGTCGTGGTTTCGACCCGAGCGGGCATCGTAGGTCGGTTGTCAGCCAAGCTCGGCTCGACGGCGAGGCTCGGCTCCGTACTCTGACCACCGGCCTGCGTAGAGACGGCCGCGGCCGAGTCCTGCATGCTCGAGAGCGAGAAGGTTGTGGCAGGCCGTGACGCCTGAGCCACAGTAGGAGATGACGGCAGTCGCGTCTTCGATCCCAACCTTCGCAAACGCTCGTCGGACCTCGGCGATCGGGCGCAGGTGTCCATCGGGGGCGAGGTTCCCACGGCACGGGACGTTCACTGCGCCGGGGATGTGTCCGGCTTGGGGATCGGTGGGCAGCTGGACGCTTCCGTCGAAGCGGTCGGCATTGCGGGCGTCGAGGATGATCCCGGCAGCCCCTGCGGTGATGTCCTGAAGCTGGGCGAGACGGGCCTCGGGCCACGGAGACGGCGTGAAGGTCGCGGGCGCCGGCTCCACGGGCGTCGTCTCCAGCGGTCCCGTCCATGCGGCAATCCCGCCGTCGAGCAACGCCGCCCGGTGCCCGAGCGCACGCAGCATCCACACGAGCCGCGCGGCGATGACTCCCCCCGCGTCGTCGTAGGCGATGACGGTCGTGTCGTCGCCGATTCCCAAGGAGGACATTCCATGTGCGAACACTTCAGAGTCGGGAAGCGGGTTCAGCCCGTGTGGTCCCGAATTGCCCGACAGCCATGCGGCCAGGTCCACGAACACCGCATCTGGAAGATGCCCGCCGTCGTACGCTGCACGGCCCGACCCGCCGTCGAGGTACCAGCGAACATCAGCGGTGACAACGTTACGTCGGTTCGCCTCGAGCCACGCGGCATCAATAAAGGGTGGAAGATCTTCTTGGGTTATCCGGCTGTCGTCCATACAGTGCAGGCTAGAGGATGTGTCCATAATTTGAGCAAAAATGTTCTATGATGTGGACATTCTGCAGAGGATGCGCCGCACCACGGCAGGCGCCCGTAAGCCGGTCGATCACCGTGCCCAGGAAACGTGCCGCACGTCTTGGCCGCCGCCAACAACCGCCACGGCGGAAGACCCCGCAAAGTGGACGACGCTGCCGCTGCCAGGGCCAAGGAACTCAAGGGCAAAGGAATCAGCGCCCGCGACATCGGCAAGATGCTCGGAGCATCCCGCGCCACGGTCTACCGATACCTTATATAGGCAACGCGGAGAGCGATCCCGACAACGCGGCGATGACATCCAAGCGGTCCGCCCAGCCCTCGTCCGCGAATGTCCGGCACGTCCCGCCGGTGGGTGCCGGTCTGGCCGTCCTGGCGGGCACCCATCAGACTGGCATATTCAGGAGGTAGGGCCGGTCCCGGACGTTCTTGTCGACGACCCCGCTTCGATTGCGGCCAATTCGTCAGAGGCGCTCATGAGGGCCCTCCTCTATGAAGATCTTGCCAACAGACTAGTCCCAATGCGGGGCAATGGAACCGGTGCTCAAGTACTCCCTGGCGCCACCGAAATGGAGCTCAGTGCCAAGGCGCAGGTAGGCCCGATCCTATTCCAACGGGCTCGATCCAACGCCCAGGCAAGTGCGACTGTTCCTGCCTGGGGGCATTTGCTGGTTCTAGGGTTTAGCCGCCGCTCTCCTCGGGTCCTTCGGTGTCGATGTGTTCTTTGCGGACCTTCTCCTTGATGGTCACGTCTTCGGTGACCGTTTCCGTGCCGATGTGGACCCGTTCGACCGGGACAGTCTCCTTGGTGACGATGATTCGTTCCTCGTGGAGGATGATCTCGTTCTCATCGTCCGCACGGTCCGCTACGTCGTTGCGGTTTTCCTCCGTAATCGGTTCTCGCTCGATCCGTACTTCTTCGCGCTGCACTGGAACGGTCCTGGTTTCGTATTCCGAGGTGACGTATTTGCGCAGGCGTGCCCCGCCCGCGGCCGGCTGTTCGGCGCCGCCCCCTGCCGGGCGCGGCTGGGGCCGGGTTGTGGTGTCTTCAGTGGTGGGCGCGGTGGCGTCGTATCCGGGGTGCCGGTGGCGGCAGGGGGAGTACTGCGGTCTGTTGCGGTGGTGTCTTGTGTGGCGGGGGCCAAGGTCTCGTCGGTGGTGGCGTTGTACCCGGTGGTGGTCGGTGTCCCGGTGCGTTGCGTTCCGGGGTCGGGGGTGGAATCTGCCGCATCTGCCGTCGCCTCGGTGTAAGTGCGTCCGGTGTCGAGCTGATAGTGCTGGTAGAGCCGGCCTTCCTCGGCAGGCTCCAGTGGCCGATCGGCGTCGATCCTCGGCGCGTCCTTGACCTGGTTTTTGCTGTAGGGGACCACGATGTCATTTCCCTCTGTTCGGGCTCCTTCCAGGGGTACGAAGGATTCGGACATTCCGAATAGGCCCGTCCTGGCGGTTACCCAGCTCGGCTGTCCGTCATTGTTGTCCACGAAGGCCTGGCCGATGGAGCCGATCTATTCTCCGTCCTCTGAAAGAACATTTGCGCCTTGGTTGAGCAGGGGCAGCAATGGGCCGGTGGACCTTATGCCCTGCTTCTGCGGCCGGCAACGGCGCCATAGATCAAGAGCACAATAACGGCCCCGAGGATGGAGAGGAGCCAGGTCCGCAAATCGAAGAAGTCAGCGAGGCCTCCGCCGAAGATCAACGAACCTATCCAGCCTCCGAGGATGGCGCCCACGACGCCAATTACGAGTGTGATCACCCAGCCGCCTCCCTGCCGGCCGGGAAGGACCGCCTTGGCGATAGCTCCTGCGATAAGGCCGAGAATGAGGAATGCAAGAATTCCCATGACTGTCCGTCCTTTCGGTTGCCGGTCGTGGAATGCGGCCGATATCAAGATCTAATCAGCATGCTTAGTAGCACGCAATACCTCGTGGGCGGTGGCGCGTCAGTGCTCAATATCCGCCGCTAGTGGCCTCACAGATCAGACTGGATCGTTGGGACTCCGCCGGGGCGACCCTTTCATGCCAGACGGTCCCGCGCGGTGGCGGACAAGGCCAAACCGTAGCTGAGCGTCGATCGGCTGGCGGATCGTATTCAGCTCGTGTCGACGGCCTGAAGTCTGGCGTGGGGGGCTGATTGGGCAACCAACCTGAATTGGGGACATCGGCGCCGCTGTTGGCTTGCTCCTCGCCGTCGGAGGCGGATGCATTTGCCCTGTTGGAGAATAAATCCAGTGTCTATCCTGTGTGTAAAGACCGCTGTGACAGACGGTCCACAGGCCGCCGGCACGTCCCGGGAAGTCCTCCCGCTCCGGGGGCCCGTCTCAATGAGGAGGCGTCGATGTCCAGTCCCGATGTGCCAACGCGCGGGCCGGCCAGAACCGGTCCATATGTCGTCACCGGAATCCTGTTGGCCATCGCCATTGTGATTCCGTTGTATGTGCCCGCGTATTCTGTCGGTGAGCCGCGTTTGGCCGGTATGCCGTTCTTCTACTGGTACCAGATGATGTGGATTCCGATCACCTCGGCCCTGGTGGGGATCTCCTACTGGCTGGTCGGCAAGGAGGATCGCCGCCGGCGCGAATCCGTGCGCGGCGTGACCGGTGATGAGGAGGAGCGATGAGCGGGGCAGCCGTGCCGCTGGCCGCTCCGGACCGGCCCATTAGCTGGGTTCCACTGACCATTGTGATCATTCTCTTCGTCCTGGTGGCGGTCTTGGGGTTCGTGGCTGCGCGGTGGCGGCGGGGAGAGGGGACAGGGCTGCACAGCCTTGACGAGTGGGGCCTTGGGGGCCGCGGGTTTGGAACCTGGGTGACCTGGTTCCTGCTCGGCGGCGACCTGTATACTGCCTACACTTTCGTGGCCGTTCCGGCTGCAATGTGGGCCACTGGCGCCGTCAGCGGATTCTTCGCGGTGCCGTACACAATCGTTCTGTACCCGATCGTGTTCCTTTTGATGAGCCGGTTGTGGTCCGTCTCGCACCGGCATGGGTTTGTCACGCCGGCCGACTTCGTCGGCGGCCGCTATGGCAGCAGGGCGCTGACCCTTGCCGTCGCCGTCACCGGCATCGTCGCGACGATGCCCTACATTGCGCTTCAGCTAGTCGGAATCAAGGCCGTGCTCACGGTGCTGGGCCTGGGCAGTGCGGAGAACGTACTGCTGACCGACCTGCCGCTGATCATCGCGTTCGTGGTCCTGGCCGCGTATACGTACACCTCGGGCCTGCGGGCTCCGGCCCTGATCGCCGTTGTGAAGGATCTGCTGATCTATCTGGCGGTGATCGTCGCGGTAATTTACCTGCCGATCAAGTTCGGCGGCTGGGGTCCCATCTTCGACTCTGCCGAGGCGAAACTCGCTGCGGTCAACCCTGCCACCGGTAAACCCACTGGAGTCTTCATTCCGGGCGCGAACAGTTACTCGGCCTACTGGACGCTGGCTCTGGGCTCGGCCTTGGCGCTTTTCATGTACCCGCACTCGATCACGGGCGTCCTGGCGACCAAGAGCAGGAATACGATCCGGAAGAATGCCGCGGTGCTGCCGCTGTACTCGTTGATGCTGGGGTTCTTGGCTCTGCTGGGCTACGTGGCCATCTTCGCCGGAACCAATCCCGTTGACGTGAACGGCGCTGTCAACCCGCAGTTGGTGGTCCCGCAGCTGTTCCTGGATCAATTCCCGGCCTGGTTTGCCGGAATCGCCCTGGCCGCCATCGCCATCGGGGCTCTGGTCCCGGCCGCGATCATGTCGATAGCCGCGGCGAACCTGTTCACCCGCAACATTTACCGCGATCTGATTAAGCCCGACGCCACTCCCCGGCAGGAAGCAAAGGTGTCCAAGATTGCGTCGCTTGTGGTGAAATTCGGTGCATTGATTTTCGTCATTGCCATGGACCAGTCGGCAGCAATTAACATGCAGCTCCTCGGCGGCATCTGGATCCTGCAGACCTTCCCGACGATCGTGGCCGGGCTCTACACCCGCTGGTTCCACCGATGGGCGCTTTTCGGCGGCTGGGCAGCCGGAATCATCTATGGCACCATCGCGGCGTACAACGTGGTCAACCCGGTCACGAAGGCCTACTTCGGGGGCTCGATCGCGGCCATCCCCGGAACCGACATACAGGTCTACATCGCCGTTGTGGCGTTTGCGATAAACCTTGTGGTTGCCACCGGCCTATCTCTGCTCTTCCACGCAATGAAGCTCCCTGGTGGGAATGACATCACCCGCAGCTCGGACTACGGCGCCGACGAGAACGATCCAAAGATCGCCCAGATCGAGCGCGAGCAGCCGCTCGCTGAACCCGGCGCCCCCACGTTCTAGGTCACTGGGGACCCGAGACCGCACAGGAGCCCGAGGGACGAAAGGTATATGACCATGAACGCCGGACAGCACGGCAAGGGCACAACCGGGGAGAGTTCCTTGGCCGCGTACCTGCACAGTCACTTGATAGCCGCGGCGGCGGGGGAGCGACTCTTCGAACAGGCGGCCAAGACGTGGAAGGACTCGCCACGCGGCAGTACCATCGCGCGGCTCGCGACGGAAATCAGTGCCGACAAGGCAACCCTGGAGGGCATCACCGAGGGGCTCGGTCTAGGCATCCCGGCCTACAAAAAGCCCTTCGCCTGGACAGGGGCGCACCTCGCGTCCCTAGGCCCGCTCAATCCGCTCCACGCCAGGATCGGCGCAGCCGAACAATTGGAACTCGAAGCGCTGATCAGTGCCGTCACGGGCAAGTCGCTGCTCTGGAGGACCTTGGGTCTCCTGTCCCGCACGGACCCGCACGTTGGACAGGAGCAGGTGGCGAGTCTGCTGGACCGGGCAACGGCACAGCTCCGCGAACTCGAGGGTCTCCTCTTGGAAACCGCGGCGGAACGGTTCACCGACGCCGGTCAGTGAGACCCGGACGTTCGTCGACGATCCTTCGACCTGCGGACCACAGCGCTGCAACGTTAGCAACGTGGCGGGGCACCCCTACCCGGGTTCCATCGCAGTGAGTCCGTTGGGGTCATCCTTCCGGACGCCGCCGTGTGGTCCCTTTCGATGGCCTCAGCGTGCTGCGATGAGGGCCTGGGGTGCGGCTTGTTTCATCCGGGTTTGCAGCCAGCGCAGCTGGGTGGCCGTTTCGGCGTCGCATTTCTCCACGACGGCGAGTAACTCTATATCGCGCAGCGCGGACCCGGCCTGTTTGACCATCGTCCAGGTGACGTCGACGAGGCTGGCCAGCAGGTAGAGGTCCTGCAGGTCGCGCAGGAGACCGACGGGACCGTTCCGGGTTGTGGCCAGGCCCTGGGCGTGGAGCCGTTCGGGCTCGTTGTCGGAGCTGTTTTCGCCGTAGCGCTGCACGACGGGCCCGAGGAGTTCCCCGTGCCGGTCGCACTGGGCTGCCAGGGTGCGGCAGAGGAAGTGAACATCTGGCTCGGCCCCGTGGCCCTCGGCCACTTGGCGGAAGGAATCGGCGAGCGTGTTCTCGGCCTGACGGAGCATGCCCAGGTAGATGTTCAGGTTCACGGCCGGCCACCCTCCGTGGTGTTTCTGAGCGCGTCGGGGAACTGGGGTGCAGGTTCGATGTCCGTTGTTTCCGTGGCTTGGGCCCCGTCGCCGCCGGCCGTGGCCGGGACCGGCGCGGTGCCAGGCGCCGCGGCGGGCCGGGACGCTGTGGTGGTCGGGGCCGGCGCCGGTCCGGTGGCATCGCCGATCTTCTCCACGGTCACCGCCGCGTTTTTGAACATCGGCTGCTTGGATACGGGGTCCCATTCGGTCAGGGTCAGTTCATTCGCGGCCGTCGGGTGGGTCCCGGGGCGGCCGCCGGTGTCCCAGTAGCCGTAGTGGAACGGGGCGAACACGGTGCCGGGCGCGATGCCGCTGACTCGTGCGGGGACCTCGATCCGGCCCCGGCGGGAGGTGACCCGGACCAGGTCGCCTTCGGAAATGCCGAGCCGGTCCGCGTCCTCCCGGGCCAGTTCTACCCAGGCCCGCGGTGCCGCGTCGGCCAGGGGCCGGGAGCGGCCCGTTTTGGTGCGAGTGTGGAAATGGTACGCGGTGCGCCCGGTCGTATACCGGAGCGGGTAGTCTGCGTCGGGTTCCTCGTGCGGCGGGTGGAACGGGGCGGTCTTGAACAGGGCCCGCCCACCGGCGCCCTGGGCGCGGAAGGCCTGGGCTCCCACCGTTGCGCCGGTGAGCAAGTCATGGCCGTAACTTTCGCAATAGTCGGGGTCTGTGGGGAAAACGCCGTCTCCGTACAGGCGGTCCGTTCCGTCGGGGTGGTCCTCGTTGCAGGGCCAGGGGATGCCGCTGCCGCCGCGCAGCCTGTCGTAAGTGATTCCGGTGTAGTCGCACGGGCGTCCGCGGGAGCAGTTTTTCCACGCCTCGAACGCGTCCTCTGGCCCGGCCCAGTCCAGCAGCGGCCCGCCATTTAACGTCGTGAAATCCATCCTGCGCGCGTAGTCGAGGAAAATGTCCAGGTCGCTGCGCGCCCCATCTGGAGGCTCAACCGCCTTGTCGGAGATGTGCACAATGCGGTTGACGTTGGTGAACGTCCCGGTCTTCTCGCCCCACCCGGCTGCCGGAAGCACCACGTCCGCGTACTGTGCTGTTTCGGTGAGGTAGAGGTCCTGGACGACGAGGAAGAGATCGGGTTTGGCGAGGATGTTCCGGATCCGGGGCAGTTCGGGCATGGACACTGCCGGGTTCGTCGCCGAGACCCACAGAAAGTCGATCGAGCCCTGTTCGGCATAGCGGAAGATCTGCATGGCATGCGTCGGCGGCGCCCAGTGCGGGATGGTCATCGGATCCACGTTCCAGAGCCGGGCCAGTTCCTGGATGTGATCGGGACTTTCCCAATTGCGGAATCCAGGCAGGTCCCCGTCCGCGCCGCATTCCCTATTGTTCTGAGCCGTGGGCTGGCCGTTCATCTGGAGGACCCCGCACCCTGGGCGGCCGAGCATCCCGCGCAGCAGGTGCAGGTTGTTGACCTGGCACGACGCCGCCGTCGCCTGCGAGGACTGGTAGAAGCCCTGCAGCACCGTGGAGACAATCCGATCGGACGTGCCGAAGATCCTGGCTGCGTCCCTGATGTCCGACGCCGGGACACCGCAGACGGCGGCAGCCGCCTCGGCCGTCCACGGCTCGACCACCTTCCGGAGAGCGTCCTGGCCCAAGGTGTGGTCGCGGACATAGCCGGCATCATCCCAGCCCTGGGCCAGCACCTCACGGACGAGGGCGTGCATGAGCGCAAGGTTCGTGCCGGGCCGGATGGCCAGATGGACATCGGCGTGGCGGGCGACCTCCGTGTCGCGCGGATCCACGCAGACGATCCGGGGCCGGTCCGTGCCCGCGATCCGGTCCAGGACTCTGGACCAAAGCACCGTTTGTGTCTCGGCCATGTTGTGGCCATAGAGAAAGAGCGCGTCGCAGCTGTCGATATCGGTATAGGATCCGGGCTGGCCGTCGGCGCCGAACGACTCCTTCATGGCCGCCGCCGCGGTAGCAGTGCACAGCCGGGTGTTTCCGTCCATGTGCGGGGTGCCGATGCCGGCCTTCCCGATCACGGCCAGCGCGTAGTACTCCTCCAGGAACAGCTGCCCGCTGGTGTAGAAGCCATGGCTGAGCGGACCTCGCTCCGCCAGCAGGTCCCTGCTCCGGTCCACAATCCGACGCATCGCCGTGTCCCAGTCGCATTCGACCAGTTGCCCATTCTCGCGGACCAGCGGACTCGTCAGGCGGTCCTTGTGCGACACACCCTGGCGGCTGGCAAAGAGCCCCTTCGGTCCCAGCCTGCCATGGTTGACCAGATCCTGCGCCCGGCCGCGGATCCCGACCATCGCGCCGTCCTTGACGGCGATGTCGCAGGCACATCCGTTGCTGCAGAGGACGCAGGCGGACTGCACCCACCGGTCAACACCGTCCTCAGCGATGCCGTCGTCCAGGACCTGGTCCACCCGGACCGGCCATAAACTGTCCCGCGAGTACGGGGTCCGGGTTCCCCAAATATTGGCTATCCGGTCGACCATGTCACTCCTCCTCTACCTTCAGGCGGGAACATTGTTGGTTCGCGTCCGGGCGCGGAAGCCGCGGACCGTCCTCTGTGCCCTGCCGGTCGCGACAGGAAATGCCTCAGCTCCGGCCCGTCCCCTTGGCCGGATCCTCACCAGCCTCGGACGGTTCCAGAATTATCAGCATGCTTGCAAATAGTCCAGAGTCGCCCTGCGGGGGAAGGCTGAACGACCAGCACCTATTCTCCCGAAAATGCCGGCCAACCCGGATCCTCCGCAGGAAGGGGAAAACGCGGAGCATCCGGACACTCGCGGGGAACGGGTCGTCACGACGAATAGAGGCCCGCCGGGTCAGCCCCGCGGCGCCGTAATATCGGGATAGAACGATCCTCCCCGGGCACACGGAAGAAACAGCGGCCGCTGTGTTTGGGTCCCCCGGGGTGTCAGGGAGTGGGGCTGCCCCCGTTGACGTTAAGGGTCTCACCCACGACGAAACTGGATTCCGCGGAAGCCAGGAACACATAGGCCGGTGCCAGTTCCGCGGGCTGGCCCGCGCGGCCCAACGGGGTGTCCTTGCCGAACTCGGGCAAGGCCTCCTTCGGCTGGCCACTGCTGACCTGCAGCGGTGTCCAGATCGGCCCGGGTGCCACGGCGTTGACCCGGATGCCCTTGGGCGCCAACTGCTGGGCGAGCCCCTTCGTGAAGTTGTTGATGCTGGCTTTGGTAGTGGCGTAGTCCAGGAGCGTCGGCGAGGGGTCGTAGGCCTGGATGGATGTGGTGTTGATGATGGTCGATCCCGGCGGCAAATGCGGGACCGCCGCCTTGGTGAGCCAGAACATGGCGTACACGTTGGTCTTGATGGTGTGGTCGAACTGCTCGTCGCTGATATCGCCGATGTCTTCCCGGGCGATCTGCTTGCCTGCATTGTTCACCACGATGTCAATGCCGCCGAGTTCACGCAGCGCTGTCTCCACCAGGGACCGGCACATGGCTGCGTCCTTCAGGTCCCCCGGTACCCGGACCGCCTTGCGGCCGGCGTTTTCGATCAGCCCGGCAATCCGGGCGGCGTCCTCTTCCTCCTCGGGCAAGTACGACAGCACGACGTCGGCGCCCTCGCGGGCGAAGGCGATGGCCGTTGCTCCGCCGATGCCCGAGTCCGCTCCGGTGACGATCGCTTTTCGGCCTTCGAGGCGCCCCGTGCCGCGGTAGCTCTCTTCTCCGAGGTCGGCTTTGGGGACGAGTTCGGCGTCCAGTCCGGGCTCGGGCTGGTGCTGTTTGGGCGGTTCGATGTGATCGTAGGCTGTGACAGGGTTTCGGAAGGTGTACTGGTCCGTCATGATGCTCCTCTACCTGGTGATGCGGGGGTCAAAGCTGTGCGGCTACGGTGTTCGGGCGTGTAAAAGGTGTGGTGGGCAGCGCCCGCGGCGTTGAGCGCATCTAGCGTCTTTGGATCCGGCGCAGCTGCCGGGTTCCGAGGCGAAACGCTGAACGGGGGGAGCGGGCCCGGCGCTGCGCAGGGCGGTCCGGAAAGGCTACTGGGGATCCTCACGATCAGCATCAGGCGCGTCGATTTCGCCATCGATTTCGCGGGCGCTGCAGCCGGAGAGTGAGCCCTTGGCCGGCTCATCCTCCTCGCGGCGGTCCCTGTCTGCATCTGGATTCTCAGTCATGAGGCCCAACCTAGCGTCGAGGGGCCGGCCTGTCGAACAGAAAGCAGGGCAGACCAGGTGCTGGTAAGGCAGGTCGTTCGGTCCGTTGAGGGCGTGGCTCGGCCTATGCTGAGGTCGCGCGTGGGCGACATGGCCTTCCGCAGCCGCCATTTCAATCCGAGGCGGCGAACTCTCCCGGGCATTGTTATCCCGGGCGGGCTAATGACCGCCGGTCGATCATTTCCAGCTATGTGTGCCGGCTACGTCGATGTGGCGGCATCCGGGCGCGTGCCTCGGGACGTCGATGGAACATGGTCAGGCCGTCGCGGGGTAGCTGGCCAGGATGTAGTCTGTTGCGGCCTGTCCTGTAATCCGTCGATGGCTGTTGCGCAGATCGATGCCGCGGCGTTGCATGGCTGACCGGAAGGTAATGTCCTCCACGGGGGTGATGTTGTGGAGCCGGCACCAGCTTGTGTACAGGCCGTAAAGACAATCCGGCCCCAACGGCCGGTGCGTTTCATCCGGGACGGTGGCTTCAAGGAGGAATCGTTCGAAGTGCGAGGTGGCCATCAGGGGGCTCTTCTCCGCGGGTGCATCCTTATGCCACCGTTCGGCTACAGCGGCTCTCTTTGCCGCCGTGCACCCGGCGGCAAAGGGTCCCCAACCCCGAAGGGTTGACTAGGACTGTTCCGAATTTACAAAGTTCCGGCGGCCCTGTCCAGAGCACGGGCAGTCCCCTCTGACGAAAAATCTGCACAACGGCTTGGTGACACGCGGTACGAATTTTAGGCGAGTGGTCAGCGACCTATTGGCCGCTGTCGCCCATGGGGGAGTGGCTCGGCCAGGCAGCACGGTCAAAACACTGGGATGCGGCAGGATCAATACGTTAGGAATCGCCTCGCGGGGTCGTTCGTTCCTCCTTCGTGCCGGTGTCGAAAGGGGGGCCAGCGGCCGGCGGCTCGCCTGCCGCGAGACGGTCAGACTCTCGAGCCCCGACAACGGATTGTGCTCCACCGGATCCGGCTTCGGCAGGTGAAGGTCCGGGCGGGATGGCCCCGGTTGCCGCTGGGGGGCCGGTGACGGTCCGCTGTCCCTCGGTCATGGCGGGGTCGCTAAAGACCTGCTCGACGGGCGCCTGGCCTGTCTTGGCCCGTTCCGGATGCGAGTGATCGCCTTCCGCCTGGGTGCCCGCCTCCGCGACATCGACCGCCTCTCCGACATCTGCACCGCTGCGGGAGTCATCGGCCTGGGCGTCGGCACCCGACGATACGGGCCGGTCCTGCGATGCAGGTTCGTGGCCGCTTTGCGGATTCTCGGTCGCCGGCATTTCGCTGCTCGTACCTGTTGCGGCCTCGCGAAGGGGACCCACAGTACCGTCCGCACCGTAGTCACCCTCGGCGTACTGACCGATTTCCGACCCGGCCGAACGTCCCGGAACTGCACCAGCGTCGCCATAGTCGGCCCGTACGTAGCGTCCGGATTCTTTGGCCTTCTCTCCCAATGGTTCGGGCAGGCCACCCTCCCTGCCGGCCGCACCATAATCACCTTCGATGTATTGACCTTCCTCGTCCTCCGCGCGGCGGCCTCGCTGCACGCCGGCCTTGCCATAACTGCCTTCGACGTACCGGCCCCGTAGCTCCCGTTCTTCTGGTTTCTTCCCCGTGGGCGCCTGGCCCGCGGGTGATTCAGAGTCGCTGCGGTCTGTCATGATCCTGCCCTCCCGAGACGAATACATGCGTCTACTCCGGCGCAATTCAAGTCTAGCCAGAGCCACTGCACCCCAACAGGTAGTCATCATCTGACCATCCGGCGGAGGCAAACTCGCTGTGAGGCACCGTTTTGAGGGCTGCTTGTCGAAGGAGCGGAAGACTTGCCGCTTGGCGCCATCCGGCCGCTCCTATGCAACGGCTGTCATTGTGGCTTCTCTTTTAGGGCTTTGCGTCGGAGTGTTCCGGGGATAAGGACCATCAGGAGCAGTAGCACAGCCAGCAGGCCAATGGCGGCTATTACGCCGGCCGTCCGGCCCGCAGTGACATCGAAGACGAGGGATGTGGTGCCCAGGCTCAGCAGCATGACGCCGGCCAATGACACCTTCACGATGGTATCGGCGCTGGCCACGAGAGTGGCTTTCAGTCCTTGCCGGAAAAGCCGGCGGTGCAAACTCACCGGCAACAGGATCGATGCCGTGGTGAGGGCGGCCACGATGACGTTGATGAGATACAGCCCGATCTGGTAGCCGTCCAGTGACGCGAAACGTGCCTGGAACGGCAGCGTCAGGAGGAAACCGGCGAGGATCTGGACCCCTGTCTGAAGTACCCGCATTTCCTGCAGCAAATCCACCCAATTGCGGTCCATCCGCTCAGTGAGCGATTCGTCCCTGCCGTCATCCTGCGGCGCCGCCGGGTCTGTCATAACTCCTCCTCGCGAGACTGAAATTCCCTGTCCAGCGGCCGCGGTGTGCGCCGTCGGCTTGGCCCCCTTCCGTCTCGATCACGCGGGGCTTTCGGGCTCCGGACGACCAGGACCGCAACGATTTCCTCGGCGCTGCACCCGCCTGCGGCCGCTGGCTCCCGGATGAAGGCTCGGGTATGAGGTCGTTGCTGCCGTCATCCTGCCGCAGCCCCGGGGAAGGAGCTTTGGACGCCCGGCTCGAAGCTGGCACTCGAACATGGATCCATGGCTGGCGTTGCATCGTCGACTGCCGGCTCCGTCGCCATGCCCAACGCGGCGCGGATGCGCCTGGCAGCTTCCCGATACCCGTCACCAAGACCCGCTGTCCTGGCAGCGTGGATCGAGCCGATGCCGTCAAACTGATGTTCGATCCGTTCGCCCCGTTCCGCGAAATCAGATGCCACGGCTTCCAATTTCTCGAGCCGTGCACCCTGCTCCCGCACCACGGAGAGGAGAAAGGACCGGTCCCTGGCGTTGCTTTCCACGGTCCCGTCCGCGGCGAGCCGCGCTTCGATGCCGGGCAGTTCGTCAGAGGCGCTCATCGGGCCCTCCTCCATGAAGGTCTCGCCAACAGAGTAGCCCCCATGGACAGCAAAGACACCAGTGCTCAAGGTCCTGCCTGGGCCTCGGAACCGGCCAATGCCGGGAACCGGCGCTAAGAGCCGAGAATGACAGGCCGGCGGTCATTCCTGTCCGGATTCGCCCAGGACCGGGCTGTACGGGGTGAATCCTTCCCGGAGCCGGACGGAGTCCGTGCCGATGATGTCGATGTCGGCCCAGAGCACCAGGAACGAGCCGCGATGCCGCCACCGGAGCAGGTGGGCCACGGGCCAAGGCCGGGTGAGACCGGTTCGTTCGTAGCCCAGGAACGAGGAGGCGCTGTGCGGGCTGACGACCAGGCCCAATAAGCTGGCGCCGGCGAGCAATTGGCCCGGTGGTCCGTCGATAGTGAACCGGGCATCAGCCACCCGCCCCAGGCGGAGTCCGCCGGGGTCGTGCACGGGTGTGCCGAGGAGATCACCGAGGATCATGGCGGCCTCCGGGGATGCGGGCAATGATCTTGTCGCGGATCCAGCGTTCGACCCAGTCCGCGTCCAGGGGCTCGCCGCGGACGCCCAGCCGGATGACGACCCCGACGTCGGCGACGTCACGCCAGGGGATGCGGATGAGCCGTGATGACGGGGGCCGGCCGCCGAAAATCCGCGTTCCAAGGACGGGGCCGGTGAGCAGCGCGGTGAGTGTCGGGGCCGGGGTTCCGGCCGGTATGGGTGTGTCCGGGGGAGGGGCGCTGATTTCGATGTCATCGACCGTGGTGACGGGGACGCCGTCGACATCGAGTACCTGCCGGTCCAGCAGGTGAAGTTGCGCGTCGAGGGTCCGCCCGGCGGCCCGGACGTATCTGGGCAGGGGTGCGGTGGTCATGATCCGGCTCCCGTGACGATCATCAGTGGTATGGCGGCGAGGGACGCGGCGAGGATGATGACCAGATAGATCATGGCCAGCACATTCACCGTGCGGGCGTTGACGTGTTTACCCATGTACTGGGGGTCGTTGGCCACGATCAGGATGGGCAGGTAGGTCAGCGGCAGCGCGATGGCCGAGAACACGACCGAGTACTCCGTGACCAGGACGGGATCGACCCCGGTGGCCAGGACCGCCGCGCCGATCAGGAGACAGATGATCATGGACAAATGGAAGCGGGCGGCCTGGGCCGGGCGGCGGAACTTGCCCCAGGACCACCCAAAGAACTGCGCCAGGGTATACCCGCTGGACAAGGTGGTCTCCAGGGCCGCTCCGAAGGTCGCCGCGACGATCCCGACGAGGGCGAAGGCGAGACCGACTTTCCCGGCTGCCTCGGCGACGGGCAGGATGACCTGGGACAGTGAGGTGACGGCGATCCCGGCCGGGAGCAGAACCACCGCGGCGCAGGCGGCAATGGACACCGAGAGCAGGCCGCCGAGCGGGAACCCGACGAGTACGTTGATTCTGGACTGGGCCAGGTCTTTGATGGTCCAGCCTTCCTCCACGGCCCCGGAGGAGAAGAAGAACACCTCATAGGGCGTCATGGCCGCCCCGAACAGTGCCACCGCGTAATACCAGTACGAGGCGGCTGTTTCCTGCTCCGGAACGGACGGGGCCAGGACCTGGGCGCCAAGGGCACCCCAGTCCGGCTTCAGCAGAAACAGTGCCACGGCGAAAACAATGAGCGTCAGGCCCAGCAGCCCGGTGACGTTTTCCATGATGGAAAACCTCACCCGCCAGATGACCAGCCATACCGCAACCACGGCCACGGGAACCCACAGCAGGTACTGAACGCTGCTGGCCAGCTGCAGCGCCAGGGCGATGCCTCCGATTTCCGCCGTGACCGTCATCAGGTTGATCAGGAACGACGCTGACAGGTTGGCCAGACCGGCCCGGGGCCCCAACCGTTCCCGGATCACTTCGAACGTCGCCCGGCCCGACGCGGCGGCTACCCGCCCGGACATGTTCGCGAACACACAGATACCGACCACGCCCACGACGACGACCCAGACCAACGAGAGCCCAAACCGTGAGCCGACGACGGAGTTCGTGACCAGATCGCCGATGTCCACGAACCCGCCGATCGCGGTCAGGACCCCCAGGGCCACCCCGAGCAGGCGCTTCATTGTCCCCCCAGCTGATTCTTGAGTGTGGCCATCCTGCCGGCGGCGTTCTCCAGCAGCTTGTCGCCGTCCTGGAGTGTGGGGCTGCCGTCGGTGCTGGCAATGGCGTCCTGCGCCGTGGTCACCCCTGCGATGCTTTCATCCAGGACGGTCAGGGCCTCCCGGCGCGTCTCACGGTCGTCCTGGACGGTGGGGGAGAGCTGGAGGACGGTGGTCCGGGTGGTTTCGAGGTCTTTCAGGACGTCGTCGAGCGTCGTGGACGTTGCCGCCATGGTCAGCTTGCCCCCGGCGTCGAGCGCCAGCGCGAGCCGGGCGGTGGCAACCGCGGAGGAACTGTCCTTCAGCGCTGTGGACACACTGTCCCGCGTGCCGCCAGACGCGCCGCTGCAGCCGCTGAGGAGTGCCGACCCCGCAATCCAGAGGCAGAGCCCGCTCCGTGGCCAGATCGCCATTTCACCTCCGCCTCAAGGGAGTCCAAGCCCGCAACGGTGCAAGACCGCGGCAGGACCGCGCCATTGAGCTAGGTATAGCACTCCCGGCCTGAGAAAAGCTGAGGCACAACCCGGAACGGCGTAGCTCACGCACAACTGAGACCAGGACGTGCCGTCCCACATCTGCCGCGGAGAACCGCACCCTCAGCCGCAGTGGCACCCCTGCGATTTCCCCACTCCGGCGTGGCGCAGCCACGACTGCCGGCCGATCCCGTCATCGCGAGCCCCGCACTGAACCAGCCGTGGCTGATCCGGAGCCGACACCCAGACGGTTCTAGCTGGCATGAAAACAGGATCTGCCAGGACGGGTCGGCACGCCCGCAGCCGAGGCAAGTATCTTTATCCGAGTCCTCGTGGCGCCTAAAATTGACGGTATCGCCGCAGGCGTAGTGTCTGCGTCCAGCCACGGAGGTCCGTCATGGGATTGGGAGACAAGATCGATAACACCGCCGAGAAGCTCGCCGGCAAGGGTAAGGAAGCGGCCGGGAAAGCCACCGACGACCGGTCTCTGGAAGCCGAAGGCAAGAGCGACCAGGCGAAGGCCGACCTCAAACAGGCCGGCGAGAAAGTCAAAGACGCATTCAAGAAGGATTGACACGCGGATCAGTCGGAGCCGGTAACGGTAACAGGGGACGGCCGCAGTGCGGCCGTCCCTTACTGCGCTGTCATGACCCAGCCGAAGGATCCAATGAGGTTAAAGCTGCCCGTTCCCATGCGTCAACCTTTGCAGCGAGGGCGGACCGGCTGAGGCCGTACCCGGAATCAAGAACCGCCAGTGTTGGACCAGCCGGCACCGGTTTTGAGCGGTGTGGTTTCCGGACCCGGTCGGCGGTAGGTGGCATTGGCCGGTATGAGGATGCCTGGCGTATGGCGTGCGCGGCCCGGGGAATCATCGGCGTTGGACGAGCGGATCACCGGACCCACGCCTTGTCCCGACAAGGCAACCCGGGCCCATCGAGGGCGGCGGCGATAACTAGTCCTTGTCGAGTTCGTTGAGGAGGGACTTCGCTGCCTTGGCGATGTCGTCGTGGTTGTTCTGGGCGGCCCGGCTCTCGATGGCAAGAATCGCGCAACGGTGCAGCCGCCGGAAATCTCCGAAGGGGAAGCTGTAGCGTCCCTTGGTGTCGTGGGTTTTCTCGGTGTCTTCGCCCAGATGCCAGGTTCCGTATTCCGTGTAGCCGTGCTTGGCGATGAACGCGTTTTCCTTCTCTGTGTCGGGGGCGTGTTCGCTCCAGTCGTCACGGGAATCCCGGGCGATCCTGGCGTCCTTGATCAGCTGCCGGGCGTGGCGCAGTGCCGTGTCATTGATTTTGATGGTCATCGGTGCTTCCCTCCGTAGTAGGGTCCGGGTCGAGACCGGCCAAGGGCTGCGGCAGCCCTAGACGGCAGAGAGGCTCTGAGGAGACGTCGTCTCTTTCCAAAGCTGGCGCGGCCGGCCGTCGGGGTTCCGTGCGTCCGTTGCAGGGCTCCGTACACTCTGGCCCTGTCTCGTCTACCGTTTTTGGTGCTGTCCTTACTGCCTCAGGTCGGGAGACTGCACCGTCGGCGCCCCCGGCTCTGTTCAGATCCCGGCAGGGGGCTCCACGGTCCCGTCCTGCCGACCGTACGAGGAGTGGCGGCGTCCGGGGTGAATCAGGACCCGGGGATGCTGTGGGTCTGCGGCGTGGAGGGTGGTTCGGGGCGGGTTTTCAGTCGTAGTCGGTGTCCGTGTCATCGTCGGTGAGGCGGCGGAAGTCCTGGGAGAGGTACAGGGCCATCGCTGCCGGGTTGTTGTCCTCCACGGTGACCTTCACCGTGGTGCGGCCCAGGGTGTGCAGGAGGTGCATGCAATGTCGGATGAGTCCTTCGGCCAGGCCTTTGCGGCGGTGGTCCGGGTGTGTGAAAAGTTCATCGATGACTGCTTCGCCGTCGCGTTCGGTAACGATGAGGGCGGCCGTGATTTGACCGTCGGGTCCGAACGCCACGAGGGACGCAGCCTCGGTGGTGCGGCCGCTGCCCTCCTCGGTGGATGGTCCGATCCACACCGGGTCGCCGGCCCGCTGTCCGGGACGGCCGGCGTAGGCGTGCCGGTGCAGATCGGCCAGTTCGAGTAGATCATCGGGTTCCAGGGGCCGGACCCGGATGCGGGCCGGCGCGGTGTTCTGGTGTCCGGTCGCGGCAACCAGGGTGATCGAAGCGTTCATGACGGCGATGCCTTCCCCGGTGCGCGGGCGGCACCGTTGAACACAGTGTCCGGCATCGTCCGCGCGCGCGGAAGACACAGGACCGCAACGATATCCGGCGGAACCGACACCGGCCGGGCCACAGCGGATGAACCGTCCTAAAGCGCCCATGATCACCGCTTCCGGGGACGATCGGACGCCACGGGACGGGACTCCGGCGGGGGCTTCCCGTAGTGGACTCGACCGGTCTCGCGGTCCGACGCGGCCCCTTTCCGTGCCCCCGTTTCTGTCGGAGGCGGCCAGCGGCCGCCTGAACATGGCGGCGGAAACGCGCGGCCATGACGCGCCGTTAGTTAGGAGTAGTATTACTACTATTCCTACTACTTTTGAAGGGTTGGCGCCGTGACGTTGAGTGTGAAGGACCGTGTGTACGCTGCCGCGGAGCAGATCAGCGCCGAGCGCCGGCCCACGGTGTCGACGGTGCGGGCCGCGGCGGGGGTGAGCAACGCCGACGCGACCCGTTATTTGAAGGAGTGGTCGGAGGAGAAGCGGGCCGCGGGCGGGCAGGTCGCCGTGGCGCCGGCGGTGCTGCTGGAGCAGGCCGCACGCCTGGCCGGGGCTTGCTGGGCCGAGGCGACCGTGCTGGCCGATGAGCGCCATGCCGCGGTCGAGAAAGCCTGGTTGCAGGAGAAGAAGGACGTGACCGTGGAGGTCGCCGAACTGGTCGCGGACCTGGACCGGGTGAGCGCCGAGAAGGACGCGGCGGTCGCGGAGCTCACGGCCAGGATCGCCGCGTTGGAGGCCGACGTTGCTGCGGCGGGGGAGCAGTTGGAGCAGGCCCGGGCCGCGGCGCAGGAGGCTGTCAGGGAAGCGTCGGCAGACCGGGCCCGGCTGGCGGCGGCAGAGGCGCGCGCCGACACGCTGCAGACGGCGCATGATGCGCTGCTGGCCCGCATCATGCCCGGGACAGGGCCGGTGGCACAGCAGGCTCCCGGCGGGAACGACTAGGCCCTTCCCGCCGTCCGCATCCTGCCCCCTGACCGGGGACGTCACGGAAGCGATGGCAGCTGGGGTGTCCGGCTCCGTTTTTCCCCGCCAGGGCTGGAAGGACCCGCAAGAGGCTATTGGCGCAAGAGGTTATTGGTCTGTGCGGATCGCGAGGAGTTTGTGGTCCTCCGGGATCTGTGTCGTGAGGGCTTTGCGGGCTTCTTCACAGGTGTTGCCTTCGGCGCTGATGCGTTCGTTGCTGCCGTCAGGGGCCTGGATCGTGCCTGTAATCTCCACCTGAACACCCTATGCGCACCCGTTCCTACACGGCCTCCAGCGCGTCGATCTCGGCGGCGTCCAGCAGCGCTGCTGACTCTGCCCCGGTGGCCCGGGCCAGATCATCCAGGGACTTGAAATGGTCCCGGGCGAGGGTGATGGCCAGCAGCTCCAGATAATCGCCCCCGTTGCGCTGTGCCAGGCCGCCGAGATAGTCGCGCATGCGCACTTCCAGGGCGCCGGGGCCTTCGGATTCTTCCGCGGCGAGCCGCGTCAGTGTCAGGGCCGCGAGGTCCGGGTCGTCGTAGATGAGTCCCATGGACCTACGCTACGCACCCGACGGGTGCGGTCAAGGGCCGGTGCTAGCGCCAGCGGCAGGAGTCCAGCGCGCCCACCAAGGGAGCGGGGCCGTCTTTGAGGCGGTCAACGGGGCGGGATCCGTTACGGTCCCTGGAGGGTGTGACCATCCAGAGGGTGAAGTTGTGCGGGATCTGCAGTTCCATCGCCCGGTCAAAGAGCTTAACGACGGTCGGGTGGAGCTGTCCGCCGGGGAGGAACTGGAATCCGGGGCAGTAGGTGCCGTCGTCGATGATCGCGGACGAGCCGGCGCAGCACCGGTCCGGGGTCTTCCATCAGTTCGGAGAGCCGGCGGTGCACCTGCCCGAGGGCCGGGAGCGTGAATTCTGCCCGGATCGCCGCCCATGTCTGATCGCTGATCGGTTGGGGGTTCCCTGCCGCCGAGGCCCTAATCGCTGATGCCTTCGAGCAGCCACCGGGTCGAGAGCGGGTTGCGGCGCAGCTCAAAGGTCCGCAACGCCGAGCTCGAACTGAGACGGACCTGCACCCTCCAGAACTCGATGCTGACCAGGTCGCCGCTGCCGACGGCAGCCGTGCTCTGCGTGTCCCACCAGGCGTCCCGGTCGAACCAGTGCACCGGCTCGGCCGCGACGGCCCAGATGCGGCCCTCGTGCCGGACGGCGAGCGGCGTGCCGGCCGGGGTGAAGCGGACGTCGACGTCAACGTCCAGGGTTGTTTCATTCGCTACTGCTGTCACGTTCTACGCGTTTTCCCAAGTTCCTGCTCATCATGTCTTCCCGGCGGGTGACCGCCGAACTCCACACCCAGGTCCGGTAGGTCACCGGACCGTCCTTCCACGTCACTTCGGCGGCTTTGGCCGTCCAGGCATAGACCTCGCCGTCGACCAGCTCGGCGCAGTTCGGAAACCGGATCCACGCCTTCACCGGGATCCCGGGGAAGCCGTTCCTGGCGGGGAAGTGCTCGAAATCGAGCTCTTCCACCGTCAGCCCGATCGGGCCGGCCCGCCTCGCATACCGCGCCTGCAACCGGGCCGCCTGTTCCGGGTTCATATCCTCAGTTTAGAACTGACATTCGATAACAAATTTCCAGCCTAGTAATTTTATTCGAATAGATGTGCAGGTTTGAGCATGGGGGAGGGGTCCGACAATCAAACGGTTTGCACCCAGTGGGGACAGCCTGAGCTGTGCGGAGGGCTCCACCTGCCCCCAATGGGCACAACCGGGAAGAGGGTCCTTGCTGCGAGCCGTGAGGAAAGCCTCCGCGCGAATCCAAGGACTCAAGCGCGGAGGCTCCCGGTTCTCCAAGCTGGGGGGACTGGAGAACCTCGGTAATTCTACTGGCCGGCGGCCTGCCGGGAAACGCTGCCTTTCGGGTCACCGCCGGGGAGGGCGGCCCCTGGTCCTTCCGGCCTGCCACCCGGGAACGGTGTCGTCCAGGAGCTTGGCCTTCGCAGGGTCGAGGTCGCCGCGGCGGTGTTTGTACCGCTGGGTGTGGATCCAGACGCCGAGGGTGTGTTCCCGCTCAGAATCGCAGCCCTTGTGGCGGGGCCAATCGTTGCCCTCGTGTCGGAAGTCCTCGAGCTGGGCCAGGCGGTGGTGCCAACGGGCCTCGTCCTCGGCTTCCCTGCGGTTCCCCAGCCACCCGGGCACCCGGGCCAGACCGTCACGGTAGGCCGGGACCAGGGTCCCTTGGGCCGCTTCGCGTCGGCGCCCGGACAGCCAGCGCGCCATCGACCTTTCGCCCCGTTGCCCGGAGCGGTCACGCGGGAGCCGGCCTTCGGCCTTGACCCAGGCGATGAGCTCGTCCATGCGGCCGAGATCCGTGGGGGAGGGGTGCGGAACGGGCGCGGAGCCGGCTGCGGACTGGTGTTCGGCCTCGAGGTGGGGGTCCTGGTGGCGCGCGATGACCAGGTGGTATCCGACCGTGGCGGGCTCGGCGCCGACGAGGGCAGCGATGCGTTGCCGGCTCAGCCCGAGCCGGTACATCAGCACCCATTCCGCGTCAGGAGCGCGCCGCAACCGCCTGTCCATGATGGACATCCTGCCACGACCCCTCCACAAGTCGGGCGGCCACCGCGGATTCCACAGACAGCGCTTTCGGGCGTCCGCTGGCGCGGCCGGCTGTGGGGTCCAGTGCCTCCGTCGCAGGGCTCCGGAGACCCTGGCCCGTATCCACGTCTTCGACGTTTTTTGGTTGCTGTCCTCCGGATTCTAGGCGTCGCTCCACCCCGTCTAGCCCCGGCTCCGCAAGCTCCACCGGGGCCTGCGGTGCAGGAAATGTCCCTCCGGCGCTCCTGCGTCGCTGATTTCCTTGAGGGAATTTCCTGCCCCTTGCCCTGCGGGTAGACAGGGCTCCGTCGGCCGCCGAGCAAGCAAGCTTGCCAGCAACCAAAAAACAACGGGGGGAGAAGGGGACGCTGGCCGGTCACCTGAGCCGCCCCACCCACCGGAATCCTCTGCAAAAGGAGCAACACCATGAACGCAATAACCACCAAGACGGTGACCACCCAGGACACCGGGGAAACCATCGACGGCGCGACGGTGCTGGGCGATTACCACGTGAACGGCGGCTACGACTGGATGGAACTCATCGGCGAACACGGCTGGGCCGTGATCCCCAGCTGGGGCTGTGACGGCTGGGACCTCGGCAGCTGGCCCTACGTCATGGTCGCCGCAACCCGGACCGCTGACAGCATCGGGAACCTCTTCGGCGTCGCCACCTACTGCGAGGGAGACGTGACCTGCACCTACTACCGGACCAAGGCCCGGCAATGGGACGCAATCACCGAACAGGCATTCTTCCACTGGAAGAACGGCCAGGCCCACGGCCCGGACGACCTGCCCGAAGCCGCCGCAGAACTCCCCAGCCGCTACCGCATGCCGTACATGGCCAACGTCGCCTAAAACGTGCTGAAACCTTGCCGGGCGGAACCACCGCCCGGCAAGGTCCACCCTCCCCACCAAGGGACCAGGACCGGCCGACAGGGTTCGGGCGGTCCGCCGCCGGTGGTTGGCTGCCGTCGGTGGTCACCGGCGGCGGACCGCCATTTCCGGCAAGAACCGAAGGCGGAACAGTAGGTGTACCGGCATGCCCAAGGGGCGGGGCCGGCCTGGGCGGATCCCGGGGGAGACGAGGCCAGAGGCATGCTCGCAGGGCTCGCACCCTTTCGGGCGTCCGCTGGCGCGGCCGGCTGTGGGGTCCAGTGCTGTCCGTCGCAGGGCTCCGGCCCGCCCTGGCCCTTCCTCACGTCTTCGACGTTTTTTGGTTGCTGTCCTCCGGATTCTAGGCGTCCGCTCCACCCCGTCTAGCCCCGGCTCCGCAAGCTCCACCGGGGCCTGCGGTGCAGGAAATGTCCCTCCGGCGCTCCTGCGTCGCTGATTTCCTCCGGGAATTTCCTGCCCCTTGCCCTGCGGGTAGACAGGGCTCCGTCGGCCGCCGAGCAAGCAAGCTTGCCAGCAACCAAAAAACAACGGGGGGAGAAGGGGACGCTGGCCGGCCACCTGAACCGCCCCACCCACCGGAATCCTCTGCAAAAGGAGCAACACCATGATTGAAAAGATCAACCTCACCGGTCCCGCTGACCTGCTGGCCACCATCCCCCACCTGCTGGGCATCACCCCTTCGGAATCGTTCGTGGTCCTCACCGCCCATGACGGCGCCCTCGGCGCAACACTGCGCGTGGACGCACCCGAACACGCCGAGCCGCTGAACTACGCGCAGACGCTGACCAGCCACGCCGCCAACGATGACAAGGCCACAGCGTCCTACCTCGTCGTCTACACCGACGAGAACCAGGACAGCTACCCCTACGCCGCGCACGTCGCCGCGCTGGTCAGCGAGCTGGCCGCTGCCCGGATGCCCGTGCGGAACGTTTGGCTCGTGACCTCCACTCACTGGGCGGAGTTCGGCACGGACGAGGGGCACCCGCTGGAGCAGATCATCGACAGCCAGGCCAACGCGGCGTTTACCTTCTTCGGCAGCGCCAAGGACATCGACGTCTACAACCCCGCCCTGCTGGGCACCTGGGCCATGCCGGTGGAAGCACCCGAAGGCACCGAAGCGGACATTGAGGAAGCATGCGCGGCGTGGGCGGCCGTGCTGGACAGCACCGGGACCCCGAACAGCGAAACCGCCCGGGACCTCGCGGGAGCGTTCCAGCACAAAATGGTCCGGGACTTCCTGTTCCGCGAGACCATCACCACCCAGAACGGCAACTTCGCCGACGTCATCCTCGGGACCTTCACCGGCCGACCGGACTGGAACCGGGTGGACCGGGCCCAGGCCATCGCGTTCGAGCTGATGAAGGCAGTCCCGGCAGGCCAGCGCGCACCGATGCTGACCCTGATGGGCTGGCTGGAATGGCTCAAAGGCAACGGCACCCAGGCAGGCCGCTACCTCAAGCACGCGGACACGGACGCACCCGGATTCCGGCTGGCCGGGCTGCTGCAGGAACTGATCAACCGCGGTTCAGTCGCAGACGTCGCCCGCGACCCGGAAACCTCCTACCAGCGCCACAACAACTAAACGGACAGGGCCGGGCCGGGATCACCCAATGATCCCGGCCCGGCCTTTTTGCCGGTGGCGGGGCGGCCTCCCCCGCTTCGCTCCGCCGGCCGCCTGACGCTCGCGCGGGCGCAGCCCGGAACTCCAGCTAGCGTGTAGAAACCACGGATACAGTGAATCCCAGGAACACTGCACCGACCAGGGAAGCGTGAGCATGGGAACCGAATACATCCTGACCGACGACGACAAGCCGGCGGCCGAGCCCAGCCTGGCTGAAGACGTCATCGAAATTCGTCTGCTCACCGCCGGCGAACCAACCGGGCCCGCGAATATCGGCTGGGCCCAGGAACACCACAACCTCTAACCACCAGGCAGCGAGACGCTGCCCACCCAAATTTCCTTTGCAGAGGGAAACAGCGAAAGGCCGGCACGTCGGTGCCGGCCTTTCCTCATGCCCGGATTTGTGCCAACGCCCGGCGCCACAACAGGAACGCCGCCAGGGCATTCAGGACGGTAATGAAGACATCGCCCGCTGCCGGCCGGGCGATCACAAGATCGAGGACTACCAGCGCCAGCGCCCCCGCTGCGGCAAATGTGAACACTACGGCCAGGACCCGGAGGACCCGCGGAGAATCCAGCCCAGCACCGCGCCCCGCACGGTCCGGGCGGTTATCACGCCGAGCCGGCTCAGTCATACCCTCACCCTACTCAGGAAGGCCCTGCTCGCAGGGCTCGCACCCTTTTGGGCGTCCGCTGGCGCGGCCGGCTGTGGGGTCCAGTGCTGTCCGTCGCAGGGCTCCGGCCCGCCCTGGCCCGTTGTCTACGTCTTCGACGTTTTTTGGTTGCTGTCCTCCGGATTCTAGGCGTCCGCTCCACCCCGTCTAGCCCCTCCTTCGTCGGGGCCTGCGGTGCAGGAAATGTCCCTCCGGCGCTCCTGCGTCGCTGATTCCCTCCAGGAATTTCCTTCACCTTGCCCTGCGGGTAGACAGGGCTCCGTCGGCCGCCGAGCAAGCGAGCTTGCCAGCAACCAAAAAACAACGGGGGAGAGGGGAAGCTGGCCGGTCACCACAGCCGCCCCACCCACCGGAATCCTCTGCAAAAGGAGCAACACCATGAACACCGCACCCACCCTCGAAATGCTCGACCCGGCCACCCTGACCGTGGACATCAACGTCCGCAAAGACGCCGCCCTGACCGCCGATTTCATTGCCAGCATCAAAGAGCACGGCGTGATGGAACCCGTCATCGCCCACCGCAGGGACGACGGGACCGTGCATGTCCTGATGGGACAGCGCCGCACCCGGGCCGCCGTGGAAGCCGCCCGGCCCCTGATTCCGGTGATGATCATCGAGTCCCCCGAGGAAGCCGAACGGATCGTGACGCAGGTCGTGGAGAACATCCAGCGCGCCGAACTGACCGAAGCGGACGAGGCCGACGCCTACCACCAGCTGTCCCTGATCGGTGTGTCAGCCGCCGCGATCGCCAAGAAGACCGGGCGGACCAAGACCACCGTGGAAGGGGCGCTGAAGGCCAAGTCCTCGAGCGCCGGAGCCGCCGCCCTGGGCAAGGGATACACCATCGATGAAGCGCTCATCATGGCCGAATTTGAAGGGAACCAGGACGCCACCGAGGAGCTAGAGTCCGTGATCGCGGACGAACCCGATCAGCTCCTGCACGTCGCACAGATGCTCCGGGACCGCCGCGACCGCGCCGCCGCCCTCGCCGCACTCATCGCCGAGCTCGAGGCGCAGGGCAAGAGCATTGTCGAGGACGCCGGGCACTACTCCAACGAAGAGAACCTGTACGTCTCGGCCGCGAAGCGGGCCGACGGGGAACCGGCAACCGACGAGGACGCCAACGCCTACCTGATCAGCACCGACTACCGGGGCCAACATAACGCCAACCCGGTCATCACCGGCTGGAAGGACCTGGGCTTCACCCCGAAGTACGAACGCTACGACGGCGGCACGCAGGCCCAGAAAGGCCCGATGACCGAGGAGCAGAAAGCCGAGCGGAAGACCCTGATCGCCAATAACCGCGAGATGGAGAGCGCCACGAAGGTCAGGCGCGAGTTCGTGAAGACCCTGCTGTCGCGGAAGACCGCGCCGAAGGGCTGGCAGTACTTCACCGTCCACGCCATCACCCACGACCCCGAAGCCGCCAGCGGCTACGACGGCAAGGTCGCCACCGAGATGATCGGGGCCAAGACCGGGGAGGACACCGACCTGTGGGGCTGGAACCCGCTCCGGGACCACACCGCTAAGACCACCGCCCGGCCCGAGTTCTCCCTGATCGCCCTGATCTGCGCCGGGTATGAAAAGACCATCCAGAAGGACTCATGGCGGAGTGCCGAAAACCGGCACTTCCACTACCTGAACCAGCTCACCGCCTGGGGATATGTTGACCGGACTAAGAGCCTTAGCTTTAGGACGACCAACGGACGATGGAGTCACGGGTATGGGTGTGCAGAGTCAGGACAGTCTCAACGAAGATGATTCTCAAGGGAGCGTCCAGGCGATTTTGGTCGCTCCTTACTGGCTAGTCTCCGACCCCGAGGATCGGCCTGTACCGAGCGTGCAGCAATACCTGCAGGACTTTTGGGCCCGGGGGATGAGCTCGTCGAGTGTGGAGTCATATGCCAGAGATCTTCTGAGGTGGTTCCGTTTTCTGTGGGGTTCCGGCAAGGAATGGAACCGGGTGAACCGCGATGACGTGCGGGAATTTGTGACGATGCTTCGTGCATCGACGAAAAAACCGGCTAGGCCTCGACGGCCGGTGCCAGCTATCAATGAAGTCTCGGGCAAGCCCTATCTGAGCGATCAATACTCACCACGAACCATCAATCACAATCTGTCAGTGCTCTTCGCGTTCTACGACTTCCACCGGAGAGCCCTGACCGGGCCATTGCGCAATCCGGTGCCTGAGCGGGCCGGCCATTACGGGCGTTTCGGAGCCCACCACAACCCGGAAGATGCGTACCGGCAAGGACCTCGAGCTGATTACCGGCAAAAGGTCCCCGTGCAGGTACCTCGCTCCATCCCCGATAAGGCCTTCGAGGACCTGTTTACCAAGCTCGGAACGGACAGAGACAGGGCTTTGGTCGCTTTCTATGTTTCCAGTGCGGCCCGGCCCTCGGAGCTTGTCGGACTGACTAACGGAATGGTCGATGTCGGGCAGCAATGCATCTCCGTAGTACGCAAGGGCTCCGGAGCCCTCCAGCGGATCCCCGCGTCCCACGAGGCTTTCCGATGGTTTCGGCTGTATCAGGAATCGCTCCCCGAGGATCTCATCCGGCCAGGGGCCGCCGCCTGGTGGACATTGCGAAAGCCCTACCGGCCGCTGAACTACGAAGCAGCCAGAGGCATTCTTCGCCGGGTGAACATTGCCCTGGGTGCGAACTGGACCCTCCACGACTTCCGCCACACAGCTGCCATCCGCATGGCACGAGATCCGAATGTCTCGCTCACGGATATCCAGACGGTTCTCGGACACGTTCACATCAGCGCGACCGAAGCCTACTTAAGGCTCCGCGAGGACGAAGTCATCGAACGGGTGAACCAGCACTTCGTGTTGCGCGCTGCAGCGGGCCGCAATCCCGAGACTGCTTCTGAACACCCCTCGGCATACGCGGCCGCAGACATGATTGAACTTTTTGGAGGTAATGAGTGGCAATAGTTAGGGATTATGTCCCCTCACCGCCTGTTCCCGCGCCGCCCACAAAGCCTAAAGTCGACTCTCAAGACTGCGTTCCACGCCTTTCCCTGGCAACCCAGGACGAACTGATTGAACGCGTGAAGGACCTCGCCGGCGCCGATACAGTCTCTGTCCGCGGCGTGAGCGTCATCCTGAAGGCGTTGAGTGAATTCGAGGGGCAGACATGGCAGCAGCGGTGGCAAAACGCCGGCTGCCAGGAACCAGGGCATGACTGGAAAGACCAGCTCGGCAGTCCATGGCAGGGGATCTACTTGAACCGTGCAGCATTCGAATCGGCGAATGGAATCGCAGACCTCATAGCCTTGGACGTGATCCGGCCGAGCTACACCTGGCTTCGACAAGGGTCACCGAGGTTCCACCGGATCCGCTTGAACAGGCATCCTGAGTTCTTCGCTCAGATGACCGAGCACGGGGCATCGCTACAAGTGAGACCGCCGAACTTCGAAAATGGCCTCATTGTCATGACGAAAGTGCTGGCGCACACCGGAGTGCCCGTTCGGGAGTTACGTCCGGGACATCTTCTCGGATACCGGGATTACCAGATCGGGCGGGGCCAGAAACCCGACGGGCTCACCTATGTCTGGTCCATGCTCAAAGACCTCGGGATCTTCGATGCCTCGACACCAGGACTGTTGCAGTCCGTCGCGGTAAGGCGGCCTTCCGTCCCCGAGATGGTCGATTCCTACGGGATCCGTAGTCAACCGGTGAGGGACATGCTGGTGCGCTATCTCAAGATCAGAGAACCATCGGTGGACTACTCAACCCTTCGCTGGATGGTTTACGAACTGGTCAAGAATTTCTGGCTCGATATCGAAGCCCACAACCCCGAAGCCAACAGCCTGCGCGTCAGCTTCGAGGAAGGCCGGGCCTGGCTCAACCGATTCACAGACGGGCCCATCTCGACCAAGCACCGCACATTGTTCATGGTCAGGGGCCTATATCTGGACATCGCGTCATGGGCTACCGACGACGCCTACTGGGCCCAATGGGCTGCTCCTTCGTTCCTGACACGTGAAGATACCTCCGGGGCCAACAAACACAAACGGCGAACCCAAGCCCGCATCCATCAAAGGATCCGGGATCTGAGTCCGCTGCTGCCGAAGCTGCTGGCCAGCGCCGCCCAGGAGCTCAAAGACGCTCAAGCACTTTTGGCCGCAGGAACAGCGGCGGATCAAGGGCAGGAATTCGAACATCAAGGCATCACTTACCGCCGCTGTGAGATGAGGCGGAGAACAATCAACGCGCCGCGCGGCTCAGGCCGCGTCTGGGTCGTTGGCGGCCGCTTTGAACATCGCTTTGACCTCACTCAGCTTGAGGACAACTGTTTTTGGAGTTGGGCGCTGATCAACACATTGAACGAGACCGGAGTGCGGATCGAGGAACTTGTCGAGATCACCACTCATGCGTTCTCCATTTACCGCCTTCCAGACACAGGTGAGGCGCTTCCCCTTCTTCAGATTGTTCCCTCAAAGACCGACAGGGAACGGATACTTCTCATCTCTCCGGAACTCGCCCACGTCTTCGCACTCGTGAAGAGGCGAATCGCCACCGCGGGCGGACGCGTGCCCCTGGCCGTCCGCTACGACGGGGCCGAGCGCGTCTACAGCGCACCACTTCCGCACCTGTTCCAGTTACGCACGGGAAGTGAACGCCGAACCATGTCTCCCAGCTGGGTCAGGATCGCCATCAAGGACGCGATCACCAGGGCTGGCCTCAAAGACGAGAACGGGGACGACTATAAATTCACCCCCCACGATTTCCGAAGGCTGTTCGCCACCTCAGCCCTGTCCGCCGGGCTGCCGATACACATTCTGGCCAAGCTCATGGGCCATCAAAACATCTCCACAACCCAGGGGTACGCAGCCATCCACGACGAGGAAACCCTCCGGCATTTCAGAAGCTTCCTCGACAGGCGCAGAGCTCTGCGGCCACCCGATGATTACCTTGAGCCCACGGAAGGCGAGATCCAGGACTTCCACGAACACTTCAAGAAGAGAAAGGTCGAACTGGGCAGCTGCGGACGAGCTTATGGAACACCCTGCATCCACGAACACGCTTGCATCCGGTGCCCAGTGCTCCGTCCCGATCCAACACAACGCCCCCGCCTCGAAGAACTTATTGAAGCCCTTGAGGACCGGAAGGTCGAAGCTGAAGAGCGGGGATGGCTGGGCGAACTGGAAGGCATAGAAATCAGCCTCAACGCCGCGCGGGAGAAGCTAAGCCAGATGGTGAGGCAGGTATCGCTGGGAATGCCGGCCGTCCCATCATCCTGAGACTGACATCCGCTAGTCAGGCCTAAGTGAGAATAGCCAGCTGAAGGCGACGGAAGCGCTTACGTGTCGGCGAGCTTTCGTACGACCTCGGAGGGAGGCTTTGGCGTCGGGCGGTCCTCGGGGACTGCCACCCAAACGATGCCGTGCTGATCTTGACGACTCCTGGCGGTACCAATCGGCTCGGCGAGGTTGACCGCCACGTCGCGGGCGAGGCCCTCAATGGTGCCGTCTGCTGAGTCTGCATGAAACTCGATCCGGCACCCAAGGATCATCATGGGGTCGATGGTTCGGCGGTACACCACGCATGCCGCGGCCGGTCCGTCCTGCCAGGCGCCGAGGATCTGCACGTCCTCAGCCCAGTACCGGTCGACTGCGTCAATAATGTATCGATCCAAATTCACGCTCATAGTTGACTCCTTGATGGCTGGAGACGCAACAACGCGGCCGCGCTGCCAGCCAGTTTCACCCGTCCTTCCGGGGCCAGAAATACTTGACACAACCACACGCCCCTCGCTACTGGTTCGTTTGCTCCCGCGAACTATGAGACGCCATCTCGCTACGTGAGGCGGAACAAGCCTCGGGGCCGCGGGTGGGGCCAGATAGGTCCGTCCATCCAGCCGGTGCCAAGAGGGATTGACATAGTCACCTGCCGCGCCCTAAACGCCAAGGGTAGCCGTTGACGTCAGTAGTCCGGAGAAGCTACACCGCCAGCGCTGTGGAGCAGATTATCCTCGACAAGCACACCGCCGAAACCGACTAATCTGAAAGTGGGCCGGGCGGCTGACCCCCAATACAGCCGCCCGGCCACTCACCCGTGAAGGGCCGGGAACCTCCCGTAACGCGGGCGGTCCGCCGCCACGGGGAGAACCACAGCAGCCACTCACTAGCGGCGGACCGCCGTTGGCGCGACCGGGCACGACCTGCCTTGGACACCGCGCACCGACAGGGCCGCCCACCGGCCCCTGCCCAGGGACACAGACCTGGCCCGCGCGATCACAGTCCTTGCCGGTGATAGCACCCCCCAACTTCCGCAGCTTCGAAGTGGCTCAACACATCACTGCCGGGCTTTGTCATCACCCATCGGCCGCACCTGCGTTCATAGTTTCCCCAGGCCGGTCAGCAGCCGGGAAGATTGGCCGTGGGCGACAGCTGGAGCGGGCGGGGACCCTGCCGTGTGCAGATGCGGCGAGTCCCGGGGCGGCTTCTACCGCGGCTCTATTCCGGGGACTTAGGTGCCGGGTGGCTCAACGCCTCTTTGCTGACGGTCTCACCGGCGCGAATGGTCACAAAAGTGCAGGCAAAAACCTCTGGAACTAGCGGAAAAACGCCTATTCATTCAGTTGAATGATTGGTAGAATTGAGGAAGCAGTACAGAGCAGACGCACCTAACTCAGAGTGATACGAAACCGAGGACTGACCATGACTGTCACCATTTACACCAAGCCCGCAGGATGCTTTGGCTGCACCAAAACCAAGCAGAAATTCACCGCCGCCGGCGTCGCCTTCACCGAGGTCGACGTGACCACCAACCGGGCCGCGTTTGAGTACATTACCGAAGAGCTCGGCTACTCCCAGGTCCCCGTAGTTATCTGAGGAAAGCCCGGGTTCCTGGTGTGCGCGGCTGTTGGTGGTGTCCTTCATGTAATCCATGGATGCCGGGGGCAATGCCTGGTGTCAGCTCGCCAAGCCTTGGCTGGCCTTCGTGGCCGCACGATCCCGGGCCTTGGAGTCGTATTTCCAGAGCTCAAGCTCGCTCCAGCCTGCAGGAAATCCCATGGTGTTCTCCGGAGTCATGCCGTTCACTGACTTGAATTTCCTGAGTTCCGTCCTGAATTTCAGGGGCCAGGTCGTTGCAGGATCGACCCGTACGATCAGGTAGGCAATGATGGCGGCCAGGTGGTACAGCTTCTGGCGGGCGTCCTGGTCGATGTCGTTGATGTGGTGCAGTTTGTCGTCCATGACGACTAGGGATGGCTTTGGTGGAGGGTACGGGAACGTCCGGTTCCATACCCGGTTGTTGTGGGCGCAGTGGTTTCGCAGGATATTCAAGCTGCGGAGCCACGCGTGAAGCGTTGGCCCGCAGGCCTTCTTCAGGCCGAGGGCCTGGCCGATCTGATCGCGGTCCTTTGTGTTGAGCAGGCTGTAAAGCCGAACGAGCGAGCCAAAGTCCATTACTTCGGTCGCAACCCATATGGGCAGCTGCCCGTTGTACTTGGAATGGTGGTGCTTCACAAAATCTTCGCGCTTCGAATCAGCCAGCAGAGATTCGTAACGGGCAAGCCACTCACTGTGGACGTCACCTATGCCAGACCTCGGTTTGGACGGTGGACTGCTGCAGCTGGATGCGTCCAAATGGCTTCTTGTTAGGTGCCCAAGGGGATGACGTTTTCCCAACGAGTAGCCGACGTGAACGGCAAGTCCGACTTCCAGAGCCTGCAGGGCCTCAAAAAGCAGTGAGCGGAGCTTCCGGTCAAAGTCGTGCAGTTCCAAGATGGCGGCGAGGCTGGCTCCGTCCACAAAGTCATCCGACCGTGTCTTTACAGCGGTGACGCCCGCAGTGTCAGGGAGCTCCCTTCGAAGGGGATAGAGGTACCCGGACAAGCGGTAATAGCCGATGCGCTTCAACGCGGCAATGGCTTCCCTATGCTCGCCAACATCTAAGCCACGAGACTTCAGGAGAGCCAACTGCTCCTGAAAGTTTCGATGTGGCTTCGGGAATTCCCCCACGTATCCGCTCCTAGTTAAACGAAAACCGGCCCATGAACAGCCTGTGACATAAATGTCGGTGGCGAACAGAGGAGCCGGTATTTATGAGTAGGACTATACACAGACCACCACCAAAACCCTAAACATTCCTACGCATCCCTATGCGGTCCATGAACCCCTGAACGTCCCCGCGCTGCTCCATGGTGCGGGCATCGCACGCACGATCCTCACCCAATTTGAAAGACTCCGATTTGAGTTTTCCCGTCGCTGAGATAAACCGGAACCTGGCGGCTTGGTCTCGGGGTGGAGAAATTTTTTGCTGCATCCGCCGGGCTGGTCGGCTGGGGGCCCTGCAGTTCCGTAGAGAAGGCATAGCCTTCCTTGCCGTTCGTCGCCATGACGCGTACGAGGACGGGAGCCACCGGGCTGTCCCCCTGCACGCCGTAGGTCTGGCCGCTGTCGTTGACCGGCCATGACGGGACCGGCGCGTAGGAGGGTGCGCACGCTTCCTGGCTGGTGCACGGCAGCGCAATCCAACCCAGTTGGCCGGCAGTTGCGAACGCTCCCGTCCCCAAGGCCAGCGATCCGGCTGTAATCAGGCCGACCGCGAAAAGGCGGCGCTTCCTTGGGGGAGCAGTGTCTCTCCTGACGGTTGCCACCAGGAGGCTCCTGACGGCGCGCCTACGCTGTTCATCAAACTGAACTTCCGAGCTCATGGTGTGCTCCTTGCAAGGTCCGCATTGTGGGGGAGGGCGGTAATCTTCTCCGCGAGCTTTGCTTTCGCGCGGCTGAGGCGGGACTTCACGGTGCCGGCGGGGATGTCCAGCGCTTGACCGGCGTCAGCCATGGAGAATCCCTCGAGCACGCACAGCGTCAGAATCTCCTGGTCCTGACGTCGAAGATCATGAAAGGCAGAGCGCACGGCGGCGGCCGACTGGGCACCCGCAAGCCGGTCCATGATGTCGTCGGCCGGGTCCGTTTCGTGCGCTCCCTCTGGCAGCCGCGCCAACATCTGTTGGTAGCGGCGCCTGGAACGCATCGAATTGCTGATCGTGTGGTGGGCGACAACGAGCAGCCAGGCGATCAATGAGCCGTTGACGATACGGACGTGCCGCCGGCGCCTCCACGCCTCCAGGAAAACGATGGCGGTGACGTCCTCAGCATCTTCCTTGACTCCCAGGACACGGAAACTGTGTCTGAGGACGCGCAGATGGTGCCGGTCGAAGATCTCCCCAAACGCCAGGGAATCCCCCTCGATTGCCCTTCGCCACAGATCTTCGTCGGTGCTCATACCTGATAGTGTCCGTTCCCCCGAATTGGTTCCATCTCTGCCATGTGCCGCCGAGCGTACCGGAAGCCGGCCCATGTGGGGCCCCGATTTCCGCACCAATCTCCTTGCCGATGGTGCCACCTCAGCCGGCCATATCGCGCACCTGTGACACTAGGAGGAGGCCTCACCAGCTCGCTCGGCTTGACCTCTTAGCGCCATGAGATGTCCTCTTCCGGCGGGAAACCAAGAAGGGCCGATAACCCCGAAAAGTGGAACATCGACGTCGAATTGCAGACTCTTTACGGGTCGAAGGATTTTGAGTCCTGTCGGCGTCACTCCGATTGGGACCTGCCACGGTGAGGTCGAACACGGACTTGTGACCGCTATGCTCACTAAACAATCCACGATATGGGGGCGTCATGGTCCATCTGCCACTGTCTGAGCGTCACTACGAGATGCAGCGCTGGGACTGGGAAGAAAACACTGTCGACCCGACGTCTCTCGACACTTTCCATGACCGTGATGTTGTCTGCGTCTGGCGCTGCCCGAAATCCCGGCATAGATGGGTTGCCTCGATTGGAGAGCTCTTCAGCAGAGGAAGCACTTGGTTCTGCCCGCAATGCCATCCGTACGAAGAACCCCCGCCGACCTATGAGGAGTCGTTCGAAGCGCGATACCCGACTGCGGCGGCCCTGTGGGACGAGATGCGGCTGAATCAGGCCGTTAAAAAGGAAACTAAACCAGCTCGCGAGCTGCAGCCAGGCAATTACGGCGAAAAGATCATCCTGATGTGCCCGCAGCCACGGCACATGGCCGCCACAGTAAGCACGATCGACTTCATCCTCGGTCACATCCAGGAGGGTCGGTACTGCCATAAGTGCGCATCAAACCGGAAATACGATCGAGTAGCACCCGGTGAAGTCTTTATGGGTCCGCCAGCAGCGTCCTCCGGCGTAGAACGGCAACTCACCCAAAACCTGGACTCATACTTCGAACTTGCTATGCCAGGGTTCAATGCCCTCATGTACGGGGCGGAATTCCGCGGGGCCGCGTGGGGGAGGCCAGATATCATCATCCCCGGACTCCGGGTCGTGGTCGAGTTCGACGGCACCGGGCTCGACCTTGAATGGGGCCACGACACCCCCGAGGGAAGAGAAGCTGATCTGGACAAGGACCGCCTCACTCGCGCTGTCGGCTGGGAAGTCATCCGAATACGAACCGGCGGTACGGAACGTCTCGGACCCTACGATTTGGAACTCGCAGCAGGGATGCGTCTGGAAGCGGCCGACGTTGCCTGGCAGGTACTGATGGCAGCCGCAGCACTTGAAACGCTGGATGAAGGCATGGGCTATCTCAAAGGCCCAGCCTTGCGGCTGCTTCGGGAGGGTGCGTAAATGTTCGTTGGTGACTACCCGGCACGCGATCGAGGGTTGTTCCGTGCGATGTCATAGGCTCGGGGAAACTTAACCGAAAATCAGGGGGAAACGTGGCACGTGTCAGCTTCCGAGTGGCGCCGGGCGTCCGCATCAGTGCGTCGAGCCGCGGAGTCAGGACCAGTATCGGCAACAGCAACGGGCGCGTGTCATTCGGCAGTGGCGGGACCTATACATCCGCGAAGATCGCTGGAGTGAGGGTTCAAAACTGGAGTGGAACCGGTGGCGCGCCGCGCGCAACGCTGGCCGGTCTGAACCGCGCCGAGAAAGACGCAGCTGTTGGGGACCTTGCCCGCATTGAGCAATCGTTAGTCACTCTCCACCACCACTCATTTGCCTCGGCGAGGGAAGAACAGGTCTCTCCCCCCATTCCAGCTGATGTGGACCGGATCAGGCTGAAGCTGGAGAAGTCTCTTCTTTCGAAGATCAGCTTTTTCAAGTTCCGCCAGCGCAGGGCAGCTAAAGAACAGGCCCGCCACGCGGCAGCCGAAGAAGCTGTCCGCCTCGAGGCTGTTTCGGCGAACCAGTACCAGCTCCAGAGGACCCAAGCGGCCGAACAGTGGCGTCAACTTAGCGCTCACGACCCTGAAACCGTCATCGCGGCACTGGAAGGTGCTTTCGCAGACAATGCGTCAGAGGCCACTTGCGTTGACGCCGGCGTTCAGGACGGGGTCCGCTATGCAACAGTCGTCATCGTCTTCGGTGCAGCAGATTTGATTCCCGATCGCACCCCATGGCTCACTCCCGCGGGAAATTTGACGACAAAGAAACGCTCCAAGACTGAGCGGAACGCCCTCTTCGTGGCAGCCCTCGGCTCGACCGTGTTGGCAACAGTCAAGGAGGGGTTCGCTGTGGCACCTAGCGTGGACGAATTCCGCGTCATTGTTCTGCGGAAGGACTTGGCTGCCGCCAGGCCCATGGATTATGTAGCACCCATCTACGTTGCTCAATTTGGGCGGAAAGCTGTCGCGGAACTCCGGTGGTCTACCGTGGAACCGGTGGGGGCTCTACTCTCCGCAGACGGCGCGATGTTATCCCGTAAAGGCGCTGTCGGCGATGTTCTTGCGCTGGACTTGAGCGAGGACCAGGAGACAGCTGGCTTGGTGGATGCCTTTAGACCATTGGTGCTTGGTCAGTAGTCGGCTGGGAGACCTCGGCCAACAGAGACATCGTGGTGACGGCCTCGGAATAGAACCACTCCCCAAGTGTTGTTTCCCGCGGTTCGTCAGAACGTGACGGTGTCGTGGATTGCTAGCTTTGCTCATGAATTGCTGATCGGCGTTCGGCGGTGAGGTCATCGGTTAGGTCGTCGACGCGTTGCCCGAGGGTGTCCACCCGCCGGCGCAGGAGACGGTTTGCCGCGCTGAGCCGTTCGATTTCGAGGCTCTTGGCTGTTGCTGCTTGGCCTTCTTCACTCCGCTCTGCCGCCTGAACTTGCTTGCCGAGGCAGTGCTGATGTTGGTCTTTAATATCTGCGACTTCCTGTCGAAGCCGTTTGATGGTCTGCTGCGCCAGCGAAAGTTCCGTCAGCAAGGCAACGCGCCCGGGTGCACCGTTCGTTGGCTGCCTTTGACCTGGAATATTGCCGGCTTGTGCCTGAGTTTGGCGTGCGGCTTCGAGCTGGTGCAGCAGGCTGTCGTGTGAGTAGATGAAGTTGCGGCTGACACCTGCCGCGCACGCGACCGCGCTGATGCTGACGAGGGTCCCGTTCAGCAGGAAACTGTTGATGGTTGAGGCTGTGGTGGCCAGTTTTTGATCGCTTGTCCGGCGGCGCGCGGAGACCATACCCGCGTACGTTCCGCCTCTTTCCCCGGTCATGGAGTGTCCTTGACGGTCAGGGGCAGTTGTTGGCCGGGGTGAGCGGCGAGCCGGGAGGTGCGCAGCACGGTTGCCGCTGCGGTGATCGCGTGCCGCTCGGTTTCGGGAAGAAGTGCCAGATCGGTGCGCATGCGGGCCACGATGCGTTTGAATTCCTCAACCTGGCCCTCGAAGTTCGCGATGGCGTGGGGCGGGGCTTTGAGGCGGCGGGCCTGGGCCGCGTTAGTTTTGAGCTCCACGAGGTGTCGTTCGATGTCCGGAAGGTAGGAGGGGTCCGGGCGGTAAAACGTGCATCCTGAGCATTGAAACCGGATGGGGCAGGCCGTGCCGCCGGCTTTGACGTTGGAGGGCTCGGTGCATCCTCCGTAGGGGACTGCGACGGAGGCCAGACCCCGGCGCCCCGCTGACAGGCCGACTTGGGCGCCGTTACGGTCGTATGTCAAAGGGGCGAGCAGCTCGGCAGCGGCGCGTTTGCGGGCATCGTTGACCCGGTAGTAGCCCATCGTGGTGCGGACGTCTTCGTGATCGAGCAGGTCGCGCAGCTCGTCCGGCGCGGTGCCGTTGTCGACATGCCGCTGGGCGTAGGAGTGGCGGAAGTCGTGCGGCCGGACGGTGGCGAAGCTGAAGTCCGCGGGTGCGCCGTGCAGGTCTTTGACCGGTCCCTGGAGCGGGGGCGCGTCGCGGATGAGCCGGCGCAGGGCGCCGTGGAGCAGGCCGTAGCTGGCGGACAGGTCCGACCTGGCCGGCAGGGGGCTGGGAAAGAGCCACCGGGACCCGGTGTGCCTGTCGCCGGCATGGTCGAGCCATGTAGTGATGGCGTCGGCTGTTTCCTGCTGGATCGGCAGTCTCCGGTTCAGCCGTCCTGCTTTGTGATTGTCGTAGAGGAGGATCCAGTCTCCATGGCGGTCCCGTTGGAGGCAGTCCCGGTGCAGGCTGATCACTTCGCTGGGCCGCCGGCCGGTGTCGATGAGGACGGCCAGGATAGTGATCGCCATGTTTCTGTTCGGGTAGCGGCTAAGGGTGTGAAGGTTGTTGCGCAAGTGGGCGACGGCGTCGACAGGGAGAGCCCGGCCGTGGTCGTGGTCCTCGCGGTAAGTGCGTGAGTGCGTGGGCGGTTTATGGATGCGAGGGTTGTAGCTGAATGTGCGGGGAACGTCGTTCCAGAGGCTGGACCGGTGGCCGGCATCGAGGATGTGGCGCCAGAGACGGAAGGCGGTCTTGGCTCCGCCGTAGTTGGGCCACTGCCTGTTCATTGCGTTGATGATCGCGCTCATGTGGGCGGGGCCGAGGAGGGCCGGGTCCTGTCCTTCGTCGGCGCACTGGCGCCGCAGGACTTGCGAGGCGAGCACCGCGAGGCGGTAACCCGTTTGGGCGTCGCCGCGTCGGGGCAGGATTGTCAGCAGCCAGTTCCGGTAGCCGTCCCGGAGCCAGGGCTGGGTGATCCGGGCAAGGTCCAATGGAGGCTTCTCGAACGACTCCCTTCTTGCGGACACGGTGGTGCGCAGGTTCAGATCTGTCAGGTAGATCAGGTCTTCGGAGTGCGAGTCGTAGCCGTCGTGCCGCCGTTTCTCTCGGGTGAGGATCTTTGTGATGAAGCGGTGGACAGATTGGCTGTTTGCGTTGGTCGTCCCGCCGGTTTTCTCGATGGTTTCGGACAGTGATGTGGTCTTCCATGCGGCAGCTTTGTTGATCAGTTCGCGGTAGACGCGGACCTGCACGGGCCCGCGGGCGAGATCGAGGTGGGCCTGGATGGCGTACCTGATTTCGGTGCTTACTCGCGGGTTCAGCAGGCCGAGCCGGAGGATGACCCGGGGGTCCGTGGGGTTGGACAGCCACTGGAGCGTGCTGTGGTCGTCGACGATGTCGCCGCGTTTGCGTTTGGCCCTCAGCTGGTAGAGGTGGTTGGAGCACAGGTACAGGTCGCTGTTGGGGTGATCTGCGCTGATGCGACATTCCGTGACGGCGCAGGCTATGAAGGCCTTTGGTGCTGAGGCAGTGGGCTTGAGCCAGGTCCGGACGTCGGTGTCTTTCCTGCTGGCTTTGTAGAGGGCATGGTGTGATCGGCACAAACCTTGGCTGATTTGGTTCCGTTCGCACTGGACTCCGTGGCGGGTTAGGACGCAGTTCCGCTGAACAGGCGGCGCGGACGGAACGCTGGAGGGGCCCGCAGTACCGTTCGTTGAATCCCGTAGCCATTTGAGGCAGCTCTCGCAAGTCGCACGGTTTTCAATGATGGTCCGGCAGTCAGGGCGTGAGCAGGAGACAACGGAAAATCTTCCGGTATCAGGAAGTGGCGTCAGGACCCCTGTTCTCGGGTCCCATTCCCCGGGAAGCCAGCGCGGAGGCAGCTGGTCTTCCAGGAACATGACCCAGCTAAGGAGGTCAGGGGCGGGGTGAGGCCGCAGGGGACTGACACGGGCAACGGCTGCCGCGGCTTGACTGTTCACTGGTCTGGTTTGTCGTCGCCGATGCCGGGAAGAGACGCGTTGCCGAGGGCGGCGCGGAGGTCTTCGGCCCGTGAGTGGGCGTAGATGCTGGTGGCTTCCAGGGAGGCGTGTCCGAGCAGGATCCGAACGGTATCCAGATCCAGCCGCGGGGTGTCGATTCCCTTTAGCCACATGGTGGCGCGGGTGTGTCGGAGCATGTGCGGACGTATGTGGGTCGAGAGGGCTGTGGAGATGCGCTGGAACAGATCCCTGATGCTTGAGTACGCGAGGGCGGTCCCGGGGTCGCGGCGGTAGAGGTTGACGAACGTGTGCGGGTTCTCGTCGCTACCCAGGACATCGTGTCGTTCCATGAGGTAGTCCTCGTAGGAGAACGCCACACGGTCGGTCACCGGTACCCAGCGGGGCCCGGTTTTCGCCCGGGCGCCGTTGAGTCCTTCGTTTGGGCGGACATGCACATGGGGTCCTCGAATCGGACAGCCGAGGGCAGAGCTGTCCGCCAGGAAGTGCATGTCTTGTCGGAAGAGTGCCAGGGCCTCGCCGATCCGCAGCCCGGTGAAAAACAGCAGGTCGATGAGGAACCGGTCCCGGGCCGGAAGCACAAGGTCCATCAGCGCTGCCCGGTCCCGCGGGGATTCGATCCATTGAGGTGACTGAGGTTCCTCCGTCCCGCGGGCCTGCAGCTCCGGGACTCTGACCTGCCGGATCCTGCCTTGTTCACCGCCGTAGATGCCGGCGGCAATGTATCGGGGTTCGTAGATAAGTCCGGATAGGGTCTGCCCGATCACCGCCGACGCCTCGGCCCATTTGTAGAATTCGACCACCGCAGTCATCCAGGCGTCCACCGTTCCGGCCTTGCGGCGCCGTCGTTGTCCACCAGGTCCTGCGCAAGGGGTGGCGATCACTGCGGTCTTCCACTCGACGAGATCGGCGAGCCGGGCCTCCCGCCAGTCCCGTCCGGAACCGGCCGACCAGGTCAGGTACGGTGCGAGTCGAAGCCCATATGCCTTGACGGTGTTGGGCGACTTGCCCGCTGCGGCAAGGAACCGCAGCCAATCCGTGGCCTCGGCGTGAAGGCCGCCGACGGCGCGTTCCATGACCAGAATTACTTCACCGCCCGACGGCAGAACGGCCCGGCTTAGTCTGAACGAAGCGGCGTGAGATGACACATCACCATCAGTAGGGCAGCACTATTACCGGTTCAGATTAACTGAATGAACCGATGGGGTTCAGCAGGTTAACCCGGCCGATGGTCAGGGCGGTGCCTGTCGGGGAAACCTCCTTCGCCGTTCAAGGAATTTGAGAAAAAACCCCTAGAAATAAGGGAAAAATGGCTATTCATTCAGTTGAATGATTGCTAAACTGGAGGAAGCAGTCAAGCAGACGAACCTAACTGAAGTGATACGAAACTAAGGACTGAAAATGGCCACATACCCGTCGCTGTCATTCGATCCCCGGGCAGGGGAAATGCCGTTCTTCCGCGCGTGGATGACACACAATGCGCCACCTCAGATAACCGTCGTGGTCTACGACAAGGAGAGCAGCGAAGACCACTGGTCCGGGCTGAACCCGGATAAGATCGCCAAGGTCGTCGGAATCGAAACCGGCGCCCGGAAAGGCGCCCTCGCGTGAGCGGCGGAACAAGCGTCACTGTCATCGGCAACCTCACCGTCGACCCGGTGCTGCGGTCCACCGGATTCGGGGCGGCCGTCGCCTGCTTCACCATCGCCTCCATCCCCAGGAGCCTGGATCCCCGGACCGGCCAGTGGGCGAACGGGGAGACCGCGTTCGTGTCTGCCACGGCATCGCGCGGCACCGCCGAACACGCGGCCGCATCCCTGGCCAAGGGCATGCGCGTGATCGCCACCGGGACCCTGAAACCCCGGTCCTATACGACGAAGGCGGGGGAGGCGCGCACCGTGGTCGAGCTCGAGATTGAGGACATCGGCCCGTCCCTGCGCCACGCCACCGCGGTGCTCACGCGCACCGGTCCAGGTCCGGAGCTGGACGAGGAGCTGCCGCCGGACAGGTTCAGCCTGTCCCCCCGGGAGTACGGCGACGACGAGGCGTGGTTCGGCCTCGCCGCCAACCCGGCCGGCCACATCAACCTCCCCTCCGCTGATGCCGAGCCGGTCTTCTAAATACTGTCCGCGGCCACGGCTGGCCGTGAGCCATCTGCAGCACTAGTCTTCAGACAGCACCGTCCCGCCCCGTCCACTGAAAAGGCTGATCCATGACTCACGATGATGAACTCCGGGCCTGGGCCAAAGGCACCTACACCCTTGAGGCGGCAACGGAGCTCCTGTTGCGGGCCTTCGGCGGCCGGTTTGCCCGGCTCGGGCAGCCATGGGTGAAGCAGGAGGACGGCGGCGGAAACGTGTGGATCGATTTCGCGGCCATCCCGGAACACGTTGACGGGCTCTCCGGCGGGGAGCGGCGTTTCCTGCTGCTGGCCACCTCGCTGTCCGACGCTTATTCGGTCGATCTGGGCAAGGTTGTGCCGGGACTGGACCGGGGCAACCTTGACCTCCTACTGGCCGCCATCGCCCACGCCGGCGGTAGCCACGAGCACTCGGATGTCCGGGCCAATGATGACGGAAGCATGAGCCTGAAGCCCGGATACTTGGACAGCCTCCACCCCTGGCCCCAGGCGCCGGATGCCGGCTAAAAAAATTCCGGCGTTCACCCCGTACTTCACCGAGGAACAGGCCGGGCAGGTCCGGGCGGCGTTCCTGGCCACCGGCCGGCTTGAAGGGGATGCGAGCGTGTCGGACTTCATCGTCCGCGCCACGATGCGGGAAGTGAAACGCTTGCAGCGCAAACACAACCAAGGCAGGGCCTGGGAGCCCGCCCCGGCCGGGACGCTGCGGCACGGCCAGCGCACCCGGGACGAGCTCCGCCAACGCGACACCAAGGACAACTGACCCATGCCCGGAAAGACGACGGAACCGGCCCAGTCGCCGCCGGCCCTCAACGGCCGGGTATGGCCGAGAATGCTGACCCTGGATCAGGTGAAGGAGATCCTGAACGTCAATAGCCCTCTGGTGTATACGCTGGTGCGCAGCGGGGAACTGCGGGCCGCGCAGTTCGGCGGCCGGAACGTCTGGCGCGTGCGGGAGGATGACCTGCTGGCCTACATCGAGGCCGCCTACGACAGAACGGCCCAGCGGATCGCGGCCGGGCAGATCCCCGACGAAACGGCCACCGAGGACTGACCCCTTCGGACCCTCCACCGCAAACTCGTGTGGGGGGAGAATTAAGGCATGTGCGGCAGGTATGTAATGTCCAAGGCGACCGGTGATCTCCTGGCCCATTTCGAGGCGAAGGAAGTCGAGGGCAGCCCGCCCCCGCCGTCCTGGAATGTGGCGCCGACCCAGGACGTGCCGATCATCGCCGAGAGGCTGGATGAGGACGCGGTGGAGCGCCGGCTCCTGATCGCCCGCTGGGGCCTCGTCCCGTCCTGGGCGAAGGAGGTGAAGATCGGTTCGAAGCTGATCAACGCCCGGAGCGAATCCATTCTGGACAAGCCGGCCTTCCGCAAGGCGGCGATCAAGCGGCGCGCCCTGATCCCGGCCGAGGGATTTTACGAGTGGGAGAAAGCCCCGGACGGGAAGAAGATCCCGCATTACCTCCACTCGGAGAAGAATGAGTTGCTGGCCTTCGCCGGGCTCTATGAGTTCTGGCCGGACCCGTCCCGGCCCGAGGATGATCCGCACCGGTGGCTGCTCAGCTGCACCGTGCTGCCCACCACGGCCCACGACTCCCTGGGCCACGTCCACGACCGGGCGCCGGTCATCGTCCCGCCGGAGATGTTCCATGACTGGCTCAATCCCGGCACCACCGATAAGACCGCGGTGCAGAAGATCCTGGACGCCATTCCCGAACCGGTGTTGACGCCGAGGGTGGTCACGGACCGGGTGAACAGCGTCCGCAACAACGGTCCCGAACTCATCGACCCGGCCCCCTGAACCTACGGAACAACCCGCCCGCCGGAGGCGTCCATCAAGCGCTCCTGCCGGAGCGGCAGTGGCACCCGGCGATGTCAGAAACGGACGACGGCCGCCCCGGTAAGGTGGCGTCCGTTGGGTGGTTTGGTGCACCCGCTTGCGGGTGCTTTTTTGTGGTCCTTGGCTGAAGAAAGCCGGCGCTGACGTCTGGTGCGCCGGGCGCCCCAGGCTTGGTCCATGGGGAAGGGCCCGGCAGCCCGTTAGGGCTGTGTGGTCGCGGTGGTCAGGACGTCACCGTGCGGGGGAGTGGAGGTCTGTCCGGCGGTCTCCGCCGGTGAGGCTTTGCGCCGGCGGGTGACGGCTCCGGGTTCGAGGCCGAGCTTCTTCAGCTCTTCGGTGTTCCATCCGTCCTTGGTGGCCCGGACGTAGGCGCGTTTGTCGTCGCGTTCGGCCTCCGCCAGTTGTTCCTTAAGGTCAGCGACCCGCTGCCGCGCCTTCACCAGCTGCGTGACGGATTCAATGCGCGAGTCCAGCAGCGCGCGGGCCTGGTTACGTGTCTGTTCAATGTCGAGGTTCGCCATACCCTCCACCCTAACCACCACATGCCCACCCCCACGGGAAGCAACACCGCACGGACACAGATCCGGAAGAGCGCCGGAGCAAGCTATACATTTACACGGGTGTAAATGGCGTGTCGCTCACGCGCCTGCGGCGGTTTGCTTGGCACACTCGGTGGTGTGGTCCCCGGTTTCGGGGTCGCTGCGCTGGGCTTTGAAAGGGATGGGGGAGTGCTTGACTGAGCAGAATGAGTCCCGTCCGCGGCTGTCCAAGCGCCGCCGGGAGAACTCGCCGGCGGGGACGAAGAAGCGCCGCGAAGTGTGGGTGACCGCCGGGGAAGAGGCTGCGCTGGTTGCCCGGGCCGCCCGGGAGAAGGTTACGGTCCCGAACCTGCTGATCACCGCGGCCCTGTCCGAGACTGCTGAGACGCCGACGGAGCGCAGAGCGGCGATGGCGGAACTGATGGCCCTGCACACGCTCCTGGCGCGGGTGTCGAACAACGTGAACCAGATCGCCCGCCACGCGAACGCCGGCGACGAGTTCCCGCAGGACGCGAAGGCGGCGCTGGCCTATGTGCGTGAGGTTGCGATGCGGATTGACCGGACTATTGAGGGGCTGATGTAGCCGATGATTCCCAACATCACCCGCGGCTCCAGGATGTCCGGACTGCTGTTGTATCTGGCATCGACCGATGCGGACAAGACGAAGAACTCCCACACCGATCCGCACCTGGTGGCCGGGGATGCAGCGATCATGGCCTGGTACGACGACGGCGTCCTGGACCGCGATGACGCCGTCGCGATCGGGAAGCACCTGGACCAGCCCCGGAAGTCTTTTGGCGTCGAGATCTTGCAGAAGGATTTCCGCTGGGACGCGGTATCGAAGCGGCGGGTGGAGGACGGTCACAAACGGGCTGATGTCTGGCATTGCTCGCTTAGCCTCCGCGCCGAAGAGGGGCCGCTGACGGATCAGCAGTGGGGAGACATTGCCAACGACTTTGTCGACGCCATGGGCTTCACCGCAGCCAGCGGCAAGGCCCAGTGCAGGTGGGCGGCGATCAACCACGGCACGTCCGAGAACGGCAACCACCACATCCACATCGCGGTGTCCCTGGTTCGCGAGGACGGCACCAAAGCCACCACGCACGGCGACTACAAACGAGCACAGCAATCCTGCCGCGAGCTGGAGGTCAAGTACGGTCTGGAACAGCTCTCCACGGTGCATGCCACCCGTGGCTACGACCGGGCCGAGAAGGCCACCGCGATCCGGGACGACCGCGAAATGCACCGCTCATCCCTGGCACGGAAAGTACGGGCCAGCGCCAGCGCCTCCGCGTCCGAGGCGGAGTTCGTCCGCCGGGCCCGCGACACCGGCCTGCTCGTGCGGCCGCGCTATGCCAAGAACACCACCGACGTCATTGTTGGGTACTCCGTAGCCGAACGCCCCGCCCGGGGAGAACGTCCCATCTGGTTCGGCGGCGGAACCCTCGCCTCCGACCTGAAACTCGGTGCCCTCCGTGAAGAATGGCCCGACACCCCGCACGAGGCCACGGAAGCCGCAGCGGAATGGAACGCAGCCGCCCGGAACAAGCGCACGGTCTTAAGGACCGGCCCCGAGAACACAACACCACCGGCGGAAGCGTGGGTGGAATACACCCGCAACGCATCCGCCCTGGCGGATCAGCTGCGCACCATCCCGCGTGATGATCACGCGACCTGGGCGAAGGCAGCACGGGACGTATCCGGAGCGTTCGCGGCATGGTCCTACCGGCTCGAACCAACCCCCGGTCCGCTGGCGGCCACCGCCGCCGAACTGTCCCGCACCGCCCAGCTCCGCGCACCACGGCAGCACAGCAAACCTGTCGCTCTCCCGTCGATTGCGGGAACGGCCATGTTGTTCATGGCCGCATCGAGCAAGAACAAGACGGCCGCGCAAACGGCACTCATGGTGCAGCTGATCAACACCGCCTTCGCCGTGTATGAAATGCACGCCCAGTCCGGGCGGACCCGTGAGGCCCAACGCATCCGGTCGGTGGTCGAGGAGCGGCTGGCCCCGTTCACCGGGACCATGCCCAAGCCGGTTCCGGTGGGCGCCGGACAGCAGCCGGCCCCGACGGCCGGAGTGGCGCCGAGGGCGATTGATATCGCCCGGCGCGGCATGGTCCCCATCCGTCCCGGATCAGTACTGCCCACGACCCTCACACCGGCAACGCCTGCAAGGACCTACCAGCCCAGCCGGCGCGACGCTGGTCCGGGCCTCGACCGATAGACCACCACCCAAACTGCAAGGGGAACAGCATGAGTGAATCAGATGGAATGGATGACGCCCTGGACGGCGGTCTGCGGCAGTCGCTGATGATCGCCTCACGCATTGCCGAGACACTGGCACGCCAGCGCCAGGAGACCCAGCGCCAGATCGAACACCAGGACGCCCAGGCAGCGCACGAAGCCCGGGCACGTCTCGCCGCCGAAGGCAGCGCCGCCCACGCGGCACTGGCACCTGTGGAAAAGGCCCAATGGTGGGACAAAGCCCAGCCCAGCGACATCGCCACGGCACACGCCGTCGCGGAAGGCTGGAAGGATATTGATCCGGCCGCCCTCGCCGCATCCGAACGGATCCGGACCGAAGTCCAGCGCCGCTACGGCATCGACACCCGCGACGTCGGCAAGGATGCCGCGTACCTGGAATCGGGAATCGAAACCATCAGCGCTGAACAGGCACGCCGCGCCGCCGTCGCCGAGCACCGGAAAGGCATGGCACTCATCGCCGCGGCACAGGCCGAAGAGCTCCGCGCCAAGGCCCGGACGCTGGCCCCGGAAATGGAGCGGCATCAGGTGCCTCTCGAATACCTGAACAACCCCGCCCTGTCGGCGGCGCTGCAGAGCGCGCACGATGCGAAGACCCCGGCGGCCATCGAGGCCGCCGACACCGCGGTGAAGGAACGTCTGTACCTGATCGGCAAAGAGGGTATCAACGGTCCCACCATCGAGAAGCTGCGCGAAGAAACCACGGCGAACTTCACTGGGGCCGGCGAGGACCACTTCAACGACGCCAGGTTCGTGGATGCCGCCAAGGAATGGCACGACGCGAAGCTCCTTGCCGAGGGAGGATTCACGGGTTCCCGGGAGCAGCCGCTGGAACAACGCTACGAACGCACCGAAGCGGAACTGTTCGCGCGCATCGCCGAGCTCGGCCGCGAGCTGGAGGGCAGGGTCACCGCCGACGACAGCGAACGGCTGAAGGACCAGGGCGGGAAGGCCGAAACCAGCCCAGCCGCAGACTACGGTTCCGCTGACCATCACCGGGCGTTCGCCGCCTCCCTCTCCGGCACCGCCAGCGAGGAACGCGTCAAGGGACGCCTTGCCGCTGCCCGTAGCGAGGGCACGCACCCTAGCGCCGCACTCGTCAGCGGCAAAGATCCGGCGAGGGCGCGGAAAACAATCAGGGGCGAAGCAATGGGGGCCCGGAAAACCCGGAACGGCCCCAGCCGCTAGTGGCCCCCTGCTGCCGCGCCAGCAGCCGTGCCAGCCCGGTACCGGTCAAGAGGATCGAACCCAACTCGTGCCGGGGGCGGGCGGCAAAACCTGTGGCCATACACGATGGAAGGAGTCGCCCGCATGGAACACCCGGAGGAACCGGAACGCCGGCCTGATCCTGAGCTGGCGTCAGATGAGGCCGTTATCCGCGAAGCCCTGTAGCTGCTCCATGAACTCGATGACACCCCTCCCCAGCAGATGACGGCCTTGTTCTATCGGCACTGGTTCGAACAGCTGAGCATGACAACCCGTGACCTGCTCCGCGTCCTTGGCCATGACCCCGACGCCTGAGGTCAGACACGGTCACTCGGGTGGCCCTGCCGGTCAGCTGCGGGGGTGCCGTCCGCCCGCCCGGCGAGCCCCGCGACGTTCCTAATAGTCCAGAGTTCTCTGGACTATTAGGAACGTTCACGGGTCGAAACCGCCCCAGCGTCAATTGTCCAGAGAACTCTGGACAATTAGCTACAGCCTCGATCCGGCTCCTGTCGGGGGGAACAGTTAGGGTGGGGGCGTGCCCACAATTGAGCCTGACTTGCCCAGCAGCTATGCCGGAACCCTCGCATCCCTGAAGACACTGGTTGCTTCCGCCCAACTACGTGCACAGCAAGCGGCGAACAGCGCGATGGTCGAAATGTATTGGGCCATTGGAGCAACGATCCTGCAGCAACAGGCCCAGGAACCGTGGGGGACTAAAGTGCTGCAGCGCCTCGCGGCAGATTTAAAGACGTCCTTCCCGAACATGCGCGGTTTTTCCCGATCAAACCTCTTCTACATGCGGTCGTTCGCCGCTGCCTGGGACTTGTCACAGGCAGAAGTCCGCAGCAGAGTCGGTGTGCTCCCATGGAGACACATTGTCGAGCTGCTCAAGCTCAAGGACCCCGAGCTCCGCGACTGGTACGCCGAATCAGCTGTAGAACACAATTGGAAGCTTGAAGTCCTTGAGCATCAAATCGCCACAGGACTCCACCGACGCCTCGGGGCCGCTCCAAACAACCTCGAGGAACGTCTGCCCGGCGACGGGGCTGAACTGGCCAGGCATGTCGCCAAAGACCCCTTGGTACTCGATTTTCTCGGTCTGACGTCAGAGGCTCAGGAACTGGCCATCGAACAGGCCATGACACAGCGCATGTCCCAAACGCTGGCAGAGTTCGGCCGGGGGTTTGCTTTCTATGGCCGCCAGTATCACCTCGATGTAGAAGGCGAGAACTTCTACATCGACCTCCTCCTGGTACACGTACCCACCAACAGATTTGTGGTCGTGGAGATTAAGGCAGGAAAATTCAGGCCGGAACACCTGGGACAGCTCAACTTTTATGTCGCGGCCGTGAACAACCTAGTCAGGTTCCCGGGCATGGCCCCAACGGTGGGAATCCTTGTTTGCAGTTCAAAACACGAACCCACGGTCAGGTACGCACTGGACGGCTCATCCCAGCCTGTCGCCGTCAGCTCGTACACCTATGACTCCCTTCCGCCGGAGGAGCGAGCCGCGCTGCCATCCCCGGAGGCGATCACTGCGGCGCTCGAGCAAGGAACAGTGGCCGATTCCGGCGGGATGTAACCGCCCGGGTGGCCGACCGTCGTTAGCAGGGGCGGAGGCCTGCGAATTCGTGGTTTTGGAAGACGAGGGGATCTCTGGTGTTACCTCTGTTTAGTCCGAGGACACGGGCCAGGACGAAGTCGTGATCGCCTACCCTGGTGACGTTCTCGATCTGGCATTCCATGGATGCAACCGAACCAGAGACCAGCGGGGCACCGAACTCCCCTTGGGTCCAGAAGCGTCCGTCGAAGCGGTCTGCTTCTTTCTTGCCGACTTTGCGGCAGAACTGTGTCTGGGTTGAGGCCAGGGTGCTGATACCGAGCACCGTGGCTTTGTTCAGCTGTGGCCAGCTCGTGGATTCTTGGTGGACGAAGAAGCCGACAAGGCAGGGGTCCGCGGAAATGAAGACGAATGATCCGACGATCATGGCGGCGCGTTCACCGGTGAGTTCGGGCTGGCCGGCGACAACCGTGACGCTGGTGGGCACCTTGGACATGACGTCCCGGACCCGCTGGGAATCGATGGTGCTGAGCTGTTCAGTGACGATGGTCATGGCTGCCTCCTGCGGCTACCGGTGTTGCGCGGCGTAGTAAAGCTGTTCGGGGTCGATCCACACTTCGTACCCGTCGAGTTTGTCGATGAGCACACGGGACTCGACGCCTTCCGGCGAAAGCCAGAGCATTCTCGAGTCCGCGGTCGCAGCGTCGACCCGTGCGGTTCTGACGTAGGTGCCGTGGTGGCGGATTTCTACCGTTGTTGCCGGGAGGCGGAACCAGTCGTCGACCCGGAAGCAGCGCGCTGTTTGGGGTTTCAGGGCCCTGTGTTCGATGGGGCCAGACCCGGAAGCGGAGTGCGCTGTGGTTGGACTCATGGCGGTTCCTCGGTCGTGGGGTGGGATACGGTCTGTGGGGTCAGGTGCCACCGGCGGCGTAAACCTGGCCGGTGGCACCTGAGCTGTAGGCATGGTCTGGAAGGGCCGCCCTTTTGCCGTTTAGGCGACAGGTTGGGTTTCTGTAAGCGGGGCGGGTGTCTGTGCCTTCTTGCCGGCGTTGGTGAGAAGGCCTGCGGTGAATTCGGAGAGCCGGCCGAGGCCGGCGCCGGCGATCAGGGCCAGACAGGTCCCGGCCGCATCGAAGGTGGCGCCGAAGTACGCTGCACATCCGGCGAATGCTCCGGGGATGAAGCCCAGAACGGTCCAGCGTGCCTGGACGCACATCGCGAAGGCGGCGACGGCGACGGAGATGCCGAGCGCGCCCGGGATGGGGAGGTTCGCCGCTCCCCAGACGATGGCTGCGCCCCACAGCACCCCGGAGAGGTTGGCGGGGATGGTCTTGAGCAGCCCTGCGCGTTTGCCGCCGGCGGCGAAGAAGCAGGCCCAGGAGAGGAAGCCAACCCAGGTGATGAGGCCGAAGGGTGTGCTGAACTGGGTCCAGAGTCCGGCGAGGATACCGGCGGTGATTCCGATGGTGACGAGGGGCTTCATTGGTGTGTTCCTTAGGGTCAAAATGGCGTCATTGTCTTTTTGAAAGGAAAGCTGGGGGCCGTACGGGTTCTGCCACGTGCAAGAGCCGCCGAACGGGCGACCCGGTGGTGCGGGGGATGAGTTTGAGTACGGCCCCGGCCGGAGGCCGGGGCCGTAGCGGGCTGGTTAGAGGTGGGTCAGTGCGAGATCGGGTGCGGTTTCCGGGGTGGCCGGGCTGTGTTCGGCCGGTTCGCGGTGGAATTCTCCGTTTTTCATCACGGCGGTGATCTTGGTGATGTCCTGCAGGATGGTGATGTCTTCGAGCGGGTTGCCGTCGACCAGGATCAGGTCGGCGTAGAAGCCGGGCAGGACCTTGCCGAGTTCGTTGGGTTTCTGGAAGAGTTCCCCGCCGAGGGCGGTGGCGGCGATGATGGCTTCCATTTCGGTGTAGCCGAAGAGCTTGACGAAGTGGTCCAGGTCGCGGGCGTAGGTGCCGCGGGGTGTCCAGGCGAAGCCGTAGTCTCCGCCGGGGAGGACGCGGATGCCGCGGCGGCGCATTTCCTGGATGGCTTTGCAGGCGATTTCGAGTTCGCGGGCGTAGCCGGCTTTTTCGGCGGCTTCGTGGGAGTAGCCGAAGGCGGCGGCGTCGTTGAGGGTGGCGACGATCCAGTTGATGGCCGGGGCGACGAAGACGCGGTCTTTGGCGGCTTCGAGCATGTCCATGCCTTCGTCGTCGATGTAGGAGGCGTGGTAGATCATGTCCACGCCGGTCTTCAGGGAGATGATGACGGAGTCGCGGCTGCGGGCGTGGGTGCAGACGCGGACGTGGCGGCGGTGTGCCTCGTCGACGGCGACCTGGAGTTCTTCTTCGGTGATGTAGGTGTCGGTGGCTGCCTTGGAGCCGGTGATTTCCTCACCGGAGATGCTGAGTTTGATCTGGTCCACGCCCAGGCCGATGGTTTCGCGGACGACCTTGCGCATTTCCTCGACGCCGTCGGCGATCTGGGTGATGCCGGGGACGAGGTCGCCGGCGGTGGTGGCGATTTCCTGGCCGTTGGCCAGGTAGCGGGGGCCCGGGATGTCTCCAGCGTTGATGGCGTTGCGGACCACGACGTCGAGGCGCTTCTTGGCGCTGGCTGCACCGAAGCACATGGTGTAGCCGTAGTCGATGTAGGTTTTGGCGGACTGCACGGTGTGGAGCAGGTGTTCTTCGACCTGCATGGTTTCCAGGCCGTTGAGGTCTCCGTCGTTCCAGGTGAAGTGGGTGTGTGCATCGCACAGGCCCGACATCAGGGTCTGGCCGCGGCCGTCGATGACCTTGACGCCCTCGCGGGGAAGGTTCCCGGAGCCGGCGCGGACGTCGGTGATGCGCTCATCGGCGATCAGCACTTCGCCCAGGAAGGGCTGGGCTCCGGTGCTGTCGAGGATGTTGACGTTGGTGAAGAGGGTTTTCGACATGACTTCGTTGTCCTTATCTTGAGATGGAGGCGGTGGAGCGGTTGTTAGGGGGCTTTGCGGATCTGCATGGTGATGCTCTGCTGGCGGCGGGATTGGCAGCCCGGGCTGGCGTTGCTGCACGCGCAGGTGTTCTTTGTCGACGGCGTGAGGGTTGTGCTGGTGAGGAAGTCGAGGACGGCGGCGGTGACGAAGTCGGGCGCCTCGGGTACTGTCCAGTGGCCGGTTCCTGGTGCGACCAGGAGTTCGGCGCCGCCCAGTTCTGCGGCCATAGTCTCGTTGGAGGCCGGGGTGCTGACTTTGTCCTCGCTGCCGGTGAGGAGCAAGACCTTGGACTGGATGGTGGTCAGGTCCGGGTTTTTCGCGGCGGCGAGGGCTTCGCAGGCCTGGGCGTAGGCTTCCGGGTCCTGGCCGAGGAGCAGTTCGCGGACGAAGGGCCGGACGAGCGGGTTCCCGATTGCTGCGTGGTCGGCGGTGGCGGCGTGGGCGACGGTGTCGGCTACGGCCGCCATGCCCTTCTCCCGTACAAGGGAGGCTCGGGCCCGGGTTGCGTCCTTCGCGGCCTGGGTCTGTTCGCGGACCGGGCCGAGCAGGACGACTTCCTGGACCAGGTCCGGGCGTGTCGATGCCAGCTGCTGGACGATGAGGGTTCCCATCGAGTGCCCGACGAGGTGCGCTCGTCCGGTGGCGGTCTGGGATTCGATGACCAGGGCCAGTTCGGCGGTTAGGGATTCGAGGGTCAGTTCGCTCGCCAGGGGTGAGCGTCCGTGTCCGGTGAAGTCGTAGCGGGTGACCCGGAACCGTTCGGCCAGTGAGGCGACGAGGGGTTCGTAGAAGCTGGTGGTGCCGCCGAGCCCGTGGACCAGGACGACGTCGGGCCCGGCGCCGGTGGTTTCGACGAAGAGCTGCTTCGTGCCGACGGCTGTCAGGCCGGGGGCGATGGTTGCGGTGCTCATCGTCCTTCTCCGATCCGGTTGCTCAGGGTGCCGAGTTTGCTGATGCTGATTTCGACGACGTCTCCGGTGGTCAGGAACCGGGGCGGGGTGAAGCCGATGCCCACTCCGACGGGGGTGCCGGTGGCGATGATGTCGCCGGGCTGGAGGGTGATGCCGGCGCTGATGGTTTCGATGATGGTGGGGATGTCGAAGATCAGGTCCGCCGTGGTTGCCTTCTGCCGGGTTTCGCCGTTGACGGTGCAGAGCAGGTCCAGCGGTCCGTCGCCGACCTCGTCGCGGGTGACGGCCCAGGGACCCATCGGCGCGTGCGTGTCCAGGCTCTTGCCGAGGAACCACTGCTTGTGGTCTTTCTGCAGGTCGCGGGCGGTGACGTCGTTGATGATCGTGTAGCCCCAGACGTGGTCCAGCGCATCGGCCTTGCTGATGCCGCGGCCTCTCTTGCCGATGATGACCCCGAGTTCGGCTTCGTAGTCGAGTTCGGAGGTGACTCCGGCGTGGGGGTCGATGTCGGCGCCGGTGCCGATAACGGTGGAGGGTGCCTTGGTGAACACGACCGGGTATTCCGGCTGCGCGTTGGCGCTGGCCGTGGCGTCGTACCCGGAGTTCGCGAATTCCTTGGCGTGTTCGACGTAGTTGCGGCCCACGCAGAAGATGTTGCGGCGGGGGAGCGGGATCGGGGCGAGCAGTTCCACGTCAGTGATGTTGATGGCCGGGCCGGTGGCGGCGGTGATCTGCGCCGCGGCCTCGTCCCAGTTGTCGATGAGTGACAGCAGATCCTGCGAGCCGGCAACGGCTGTCACGGTCGAGGCGTCTTCGCTGAGGACGCCGGTCTGTTCGGTGCCTTGGTTGCGGAAAGTGATGAGCTTCAAAGTGATCTCCCTTGATCGATTATCGATAATTGATAGGAACGACGATACCTGAGGGTGATCGGCATCACAAGAGGAAGTTTCAGAAAGCTATCCACGGCATCCCGTGGACCCCGCCGACAGGCTCGAGGGAGGCGCTATTCCTGGGGAAGGATGGAGTACTCGTGCTGGTGCTCGATGACGAGCTGGGTGCAGAGGTCTGGTGTGCCGTTCTCGAAGGCCTCCAGGATCGGGACGTGGGCTTCGGCGGCGGCGTGTAGGTCTACGTGGCCGCGGACGACGGTGGCCATGGTCCGGGCCTGGACATGGAGGGAGTCCCAGATCTCCAGCATGAGCCGGTTTCCGGTGGCGGCGACGACGGCGCGGTGGAAGGCCGTGCTGTACTTCGCGATGCCGTGGGCATCGTTCGTTGCCGCGGCCTCGCGCATGCCGGCCAACGCCTCGCGCAGCGGCGAAGGGTCAGTATGCAAGGTGGGATACGCGGCCGCGGCGGCAGTCCCCTCCAGCGCGAGGCGGACGAAATAGACCTCCGCGAGGTCATCTTGGGAAGCAGACCGGACAAAGCTTCCGCGGCGGGGGATGTTTTCTACCAGCCTGGTCGAGGACAGTTCCCGCAGGGCTTCGCGGACCGGTGCCTGGCTGACGCCGAACTCCTTGGCGAGTTGGAGCTCCACGAGTCGCATCCCGGGAGGATAAGTGCCGTCAACAACCCGGTCCACGATGGTCCGCTTGACCTTCTCCGAAAGGCTCTCGTTCTCAAAAGCTGCTGACCCCGCCATGTTCCCAGTCTTCCACACGGATTATGGATACTCGATAATCGCTAGGTGGTCGGAGAGTCATCCTGTAGGCATAGTTGGCGGGTGCTCGATCCCCGCCCCACGGACGCAGGTTGTGGGACTCGCCCAGCTTTGGCTAGACGGCCATTGGCTGCATATCGGCAGTCTCTGCCGGTGCGGGAGTGAGACCCCAGGCTGCTTAGTGCGGCCAACGGGCTACGTCGTCATCGAAGTGAAGACGGGAAAATTCCAGCCCGAATACGCCGGCAAGCTCAACTTCTACGTAGCGACACCCTTCGGCGCGGCCACCACAACGAAACCATCGGCATCCTCATCTGGCACCAAGAATGACCGCAGCGTCCGGTACAGCCTGGGACGATCCACCTCACCCATGGCCGTCGCCGCCTACACCTACGACAAGCTCCCGGCTTCCGAACAACAGGCTCTCCCCAAACGAGGGGCACCTTGTAGCGGCCTTGGAATGGACAGAACCAGACTCTGACAACGAAGACAGCCAATAACCCGCCCACATTGGGAAACTCACACAGCCACGGCGTGCTGACTCCGCCAAAGCAACATCAGGAATAGTCCAAAGCTCTTTGGACAATTAGGCCGGCGCCTACACTACGAGGTCTTTCCCGATCGCCAACCGCGCCACCGCGGAAATGAATCCTGGGCCCGTGATTCCAGCCCCGGCCAAAGTCCAGAATCCCGGTTTTGGGGCCAGACGGTCAGAGCGGGTTTCCTCCGGAGCGCGGCAGGCGCCCCGCTGAGGCATCGAAACGGTTGCGAAGCGGATTCTCTGAGTATGATCTGGCTCAGGTCGGCGGGCCGGACCGTCACCGCGCAGGGGCCCGGCCCTGTGACAATGTCGGGGGAGAGGCGTGTCTGGGGTTCATGTGGTTCCCGGAGAGCCGCGCCTTCAAGTCCGGTGCGGGTTTGGCCCGACCAGGCGTCGGGCGGCCTCGGCGATATGTTCGGCGTCGATGCCTGCCCAGGCGAGGAGCTCCTGCCCGGTTCCGGACCCGGGCATGCCGTGCACGGCCAGGTGTGTGATGGACAGGTCACTCGGCGGTGCCGTGAGCAGGGCGTCCTTGACCGCTGATCCCAGGCCTCCCTCGGGGCGGTGGTCTTCGGCGATGATGACGCGGCCCTGTGTCTCGCCGGCGGCGGTGAGCAGTGTTTCTGCGTCTATGGGCTTGATGGAGTAGCAGTCGATGACGCGGGCCTGGATTCCGTCAGCGTCGAGGATGTCTGCTGCTTTAAGCGCTTCGTGAAGGGTGATCCCTGCCCCGACGAGGGTGACGTCGTCGTTGCCGGAGGACCGCAGGAGCTTGGAACCGCCGACCGGGAACTGCTCGGAGGCGCTGTACAGGACGGGGTAGGCGCCGCGGGTGGTCCGGAGATAGCTGATGCCGGAGGTTTCGGCCATGCGCTGCACCAGGGCGGCTGTGCTGGTGGCGTCGGCAGGGTACAGGACGGTCGACGCATGCACGGCCCGGATCATTGCGAGGTCTTCCAGCGCCATCTGTGAGGGGCCGTCGGCGCCGATCTCGACGCCGGAGTGCGAGCCGCACAGGCGAAGATCGGCGCCGGTGATGGACCCCATGCGGATGAAGTCGTAGGCGCGGGTGAGGAAGGCCGCGAAGGTCGAGGCGAAGGCTTTATATCCCCGGGTGCTCAGTCCCGTGGCGGCGGCGATGAGCTGCTGCTCGGCGATGTACATCTCGAAGAACCGGTCGGGGAATGCTTTCGCGAATTCGTCGGCGTGGGTGGAATTGCTGACCTCACCGTCCAGGGCAACAACGGCGGGATCGATGCCGCCGAGTGCTGCCAAAGCGTCGCCGTAAGCCTTTCGTGTGGCGACCTTCTCGCCCACAGCGTAGCTGGGAGAGGTTGCGCCGGGAGCGTCGATGCGTGCCTTTGACCCTTCGTCCGGAAGGGGGCCGCGCAAGGTCAGTGTCCGTTGACCGCCGAGTTCGGCAATCGCCTTCTCGGCCATGTCGGGCGGTAAGGGTTTTCCGTGCCAATCCGGACTGTCTTCGATCTGTGGGAAGCCTTTGGCCTTGATGGTCTTGGCGAGGATGACCACGGGCTTCCCTTCAGGTGCTTCCGCCGCCGTGGAAAAGGCCGTGTCAATCATGTCGAGATCGTGGCCGTCGATGATGATGGCCTGGGCGCCGAAGGCCTGGACCCGGCGGGCGTAGGACTCCATGTCCCAGCCGAGTTCGGTCTCGCCCCGCTGTCCCAGCCGGTTTACGTCAACGACGGTGACGAGGTTGGTCAGGCCGTAGTGGGAGGCCTTGTCCAGGGCTTCCCAGATGGAGCCTTCCGCCATTTCGCTGTCGCCACACAGCACCCACACCCGGTAGGGGAGCCGATCCAGGTATTTCCCGGCGAGGGCCACGCCGACGCCGTCCGGAAGTCCCTGCCCCAGCGAGCCCGTCGCGAAATCTACCCACGGCAGTGCCGGCGTCGGATGTCCCTGCAGGCGCTGGCCGAACCGGCGGTAGCCGGTCATGAGCTCATCATCGGAGACGACGCCGACGGCCTTGAAGACCGAATACAGCAGGGGAGAGGCATGGCCTTTGGAGAAGATCAGGTGATCATTGGTGTCCAGGTCCGGGTTGTCCCAGTCGTAGCGCAGATGACGGCTGACCAGAACAGCCAGTAAGTCTGCGGCCGACATGCTCGACGTCGGATGGCCGGATCCGGCGGACGTGCTGGACCGGATGGAATCCACCCGGAGCTGCGCAGCGAGTTCAGCGACCTGTGAAAGGTCCTCGCCGACGTTTTCGTGGTTTGCCGCGGGCATGGCGGTGTCCTTCGTCGATGGAACTTGCCGGATCCCTGCAGGGTCTCGCCGGAGGAAGAGTAAGTCAAGACTCTCCGCCCAACACCGGCGGGCCCTCCCGGCCCGGATGCGCCGGTGCACCCACGCACCTCGGTCCCCCCGACAGGACCCCGCGCTGCCACCCCTCCCGCCATGCGGTCAGGCAGGGCCACCCAGAGTGCAGTCAACGGGCCACTGCGCCATCAAGCCCAAGACCGGCAAGCTCAATGCCGGGGCACCCCGGTCGTGCGCTGCTGCCCGTAACAGCGTCAAACCCAACTTCTACGCCGACCTGATCAACGATAAACTCCAACGTGACCGGCGGCAGCGAAGCCATCGGCATCCGCCTCCACAAAGCCAGGAACGACCGCAACAACCGGTGAAGCCTGGGACGCCCCACCTCCCTCTGGCCGTCTGCCTGCGATAAACTCCCCGTCAACCAACAAACATCGCCAGAGGCATCGTCGCGGCGCTGAAAAGGACCGAACCCGACGCGGATGCCGAAGCCCACAACGCCTGGGGCGCCTATCCGCCAACCGGCGTTACGCCGGGCGCCCGACCCGGCCGGCCGGTCCCCCGGCAAAGGGAATACCCGGGCGATGGTATATGTTGCAGTTCCGTCAGAGAAGAACACCAGAAAGAGACACACCTCAGTGGCAACTGATTACGACGAAGTACGTTCCGACGTCAAGGAATCCCAGGACCGCTCCCTGGAGGCGCTGCAGTCCGCGAACGCACCGGATGCCCGCAGCGTCGTCCGGGAGCTGGACGAAGCCGACGCCCTGGATGAGGCCATGACCCCCGGCGGGGAGTTTGTCTCCGAGGAACTCATCGTCCAGGTCATTCCCCAGGCCAAGGACGAGTTCACCTGCTACTCCTGCTTCCTGGTCCGGCACCGGTCCCAGCTCGCGCGCGAACGGGACGGCCATCCGTACTGCATCGAGTGCGCGGGATAAGGCATGCCGCAAGCTGCCCGGTCCAGGGGAGCGATGCTACAAGTTCAACGCGCTCTCTCGCACCGCATGCTCCGCGCCCTGCACGGACATCAGATTCAGGCACACAGGCCCAGGCTGTGAGCCAAGGGCACGGCCAACCCACGTAGCCAGTGGGGCGGGTCAGGCTGCCAGGACTGGCGACAGGGCCGCGGACACCGCGGTGTTCTGCGTCAGGAGGCTGATTTGATAGTCACGCTGGCGGGGGTCCACGTGCACCGGCAGATGATGCGACTTTGCACACGCGCGAAGCTCTCCCATGGCGTCGGAGTCAGTCTGTGCGCGTGTCACATCGAGTTCCAGCGACAGCCCTGAGGCGAGCGAGCCGGCGCGCTGGACCACACCGTAGAGGCCATGGACGTTCTGAACCGTCACGTGACCCTGGACATTGACGCGGGCCTTGGCGCCATCGAGGTCCACACGGACCAGCACCCGCAGCTTCTCGTTCACACAGTTCTCCGCTCTAAAACGGGGCCACCACGCTGTGGCCCCCGACAACGATAGACGCAATGTGACCTGGATAACAAGAAATCAACCTGAACGGGGCTCAACCGTGCGGACGGCGACGGCCGCGGCGCGCACGGCCATTAAGGACCCCGGGGCAGCGCACCGGTGCTTCCGTCCAAGTTCCGGGCGGCGAGGACAGCTTGAGGTGCGGCCTGAGGTGCCCAACCAAGCCCGGCCAATGGCTCGGGCGAGGAACAGCCACAACTGCGCGGGTCATCACCCAGCCTCTTCGCCGCGGACGAGCCTGCCTTTGATCTTGCGGATCAGACCGAGCTGCTGGGCGCCTTCACGCAGCAGGAGCCCGGGCACGGTCTGGTCCTCGCGGTTGCCTTTGCCGATCCAGTCCCGGACCCGGTCGAGTTCGGTCATTGCCTCATGGACCTCGGCCGGCGGCCGCCATCCTCGCAGCGGTGAGGGCTAGGCCTCGGGCCCGATGCGGCGGGCGAGCCAGCGGTAAGGAGCCATCGCCTCGGCGACTCCCTTTCCACCAGTGCCTGCCCGTCAAGGCCTGCCCCGGCCAGGTAGGAGCGGAACTCGCGGCGGATGCCCGGAGGCAGCCGATGCATCAGTTCTTGGAGCACTCACTGGCTGCCGGGATCCGGCCCGTTGACAGCAACGGACGGGAAGAGCAGTGCCAATTCGTGATTGATGGCAGCGATGTCCAGCTGCGCCGGCGCTGCGTTTCCGCCTCCTTCTGTCAGATTGAGATCCAAGACCGGTAACCGGTGGGGTGCAGAAAACGCCCGCTGGACCCTAATCTGACAATATTTGGTTGGCCGCCTGACGTCAGTCTGGGGTGTACTTTAGGTTGGCAGCACGCGGGGGCGCCAGTGCAAGTGCCCCCACTGCGATGAGCGGGTTCGGCGACCCTTCTTCTTAGTGCCTGGGGGTCGACTCAACGCGACTGCCTGGCCGTGCGGATTGCAGGTGCGATTGGGGCTGGTTCCATGTCGCGGCGCGCTTCCCGCAGGTTAAGTTCAGGAATCAAGAGCGGCCATGGCGGCACTACGAGTGTCAATCATTCGCCGGCCCATCCCGGCAGCCGTCCAGATCCAGAAGCAGGACTGATCAGGCATTACTACGTCCACTATGCAGCTGACGATTTCGTGCCCGACCCGTAACCTGAGTTCGATTCCCGCCCTAAGGGTGCTCGGATCAAGGGAGGAATTAAAGGGGGCAGTGTACGCTTTCGCCCCGGCCCTGGCAGAGCCGGGTTGCTAGCTATTTACTGCGCCATGCTGCTGGCGTATCAACCCAAAGGGGACGGCAGGATGGGCGCGTACGATGTATCTGCCGGTGTCGATCCGCGTCACGAGAATCCCTACCCGGTGTTCAGCGGCGGCCTTCTTTATGACCTCTATTGCCGTTGTCAGAACGTCGTCAAGTTCGCTTGCTTGCTCGACCCGTACTTCCACCATGCCGGGTTTTTCTACCCGTGGTTTATTCAATTGCATGCCTGTTCCTGTGACTTGGGTTGCCGCTTGTTGATCCTCCAGTTGCCGGGGGAGCCCGGCCAACGAGAGAGCTCGCATGACGTCCGGCAGTCTGCCGATAGGTCGCGCCTCGATGAACCACCCCTAGTTCTGGCCCAGTGATGCCTAAATGAGGGGCCGCAAGGACTTTGGACGGCGACTGTAAAGCAGTGTCTAAAAGCGCCAGGACTCCAGTGGTGTGTCGGCGCTGATACCCCTGTTTACTATCTGTGCGCTCGGGAACCACTCATGCCAAAGTCCCCCCGCGGTAATGCTGTCTCTGAGAAAAACCACTTCCCCGTGTGACAGGGGCAGTTTCCTCATGTTGCTGCGCGACCATCCTTCTTGATGGCTCGAAGACTTTTTGTTCCAGGAATTTGTTGAGAATCTTGGGAGGCATATTGGCTTCCCTTCCGGGGAATGGTTTTGTAAGAGCTGTTTCTACCCCGGGCCTTGGGCGTCACTGACTCCGTGGTCGTAGCCTTGCTGCGATCCGCTCTAGTGCGTCGTTTACAGGAGCAAATGCCGCGGGCAAGTTCAGGAAGCCGTGGAGCATACCAGGGATCTTTACTTGCTCGACGTCGACGCCACTGGCGGCAAGTAGGGCGCTGAAGGCCTCTCCTGACGCCCTGAGTTCGTCGTATTCGGCGTTCAGGACAAGGGTTGGTCCGAGTCCATTGAGTTCTGCGCCGGCTGGCATTGCGTAGCCCGGGACTGCAACGTCGTCTGCGGTTCCCAGATAGCTTTCCTTCACGGAACGCGCCATATCTGGGGTAAGTTTCATGGCACTTGGCAGTTCCATCAAGGCGCGCCGAAGCGACTCAGAAGGTTGGGGGAGGTCAAAGTGCATCATGGGATACACCAGAACAAGGTGCTCGGGTACCCACTTGTCCTCGTCCCGGAGTCGCAGGGCAGCGGCTGCGGCCAAATTGGCACCTGCACTGGCTCCGCCCACCGAAAGTGACGTGATGCCCAAGTCCGTTGTGTTGGCTTGCACCCATCGGATGGCGGCAACGACGTCGTCAAGGGGGACTGGGTACCGGACTCCGTCAACGGCCAGTCTGTAATCTACGCTGACGACTGTGGCGGATGCCCGGTGAACCAACTGCCGGGCTGTCCAGTCTGCCTCGTTCGTGTCGAGGTCCCCGAATTGGAACGCGCCTCCGTGCATCCAGATCAATGCATGTCCTGAATGGTCTTGTTGTTCTTCAGGAGTGTAGATGCGCACCGGTACTGGGCCGTGGTGGCCGGGAACGAAGACCATGCGAGTCCGGGCATACGGAGGGGGCGGCGCATCCGGATAGGCATCGAATGCTTCCATCTGCGCCCTCATTGAGGGCTCGCTGAGGGCGGCCTCCAAGGATGGGATGCCTCCCAGTAAGGGGAGCCGGGCGGCGATGTCGGGGTGAAACGGCATGTGGGGTCCTTTCTTAGGGGCTGGTGACTATTCGCTGGGGGTGATCAGCAGACGGACCTTCACGGCGCTGATGTGCTTGTCGGAAAGGATCTCGAGGCGTTCGTCCCCGTTGAGGTACCGTCCTTCCCGCAGCCCGGTATCGGTCATAACCAGCTCCCGGACTGAATCAAGCTCAACGTCAGCACCTGGCTTGTGGAAATCCACCTGCGCGCCTTGGCCGACGATGATGAACTCAGCCGGGTTGATGGCGAGGACCAGCCCGAACGGACGGCCGTCTCCGGGAGTGGGACCGTGGGTTGCGGCAACCGTTTCTCCGGGGAGTTCCGGCGCCGGTGGAACCCTCACGCCAGCGTCCAGGAGCATGTTTTCGAGGAGCTTCCTGGCGTTGCGAACACTGATGGCAGTGCCGACCAGCTCAGCGCTGATGGAATCCTCGTCCTGGTCAAGGGCGAAACCGAAGATCCGTCCATCGCGCTGGGCATCGGCAATTTCCGGCGTGAGGGAAGTCATGATCCCGCAGGCCGTGCTGAACTGGTTGCCTTCCCTGCCTTCTTCTACACCGAAGACGTTGTAGCCGAAACCTCCAAAGCCGCCGATCGCCAAAAACGCATCTCCGGCGCGGAAGCGGGCTTCAGGAATGAACAACGGGTTAAGGTCGGAGGCGTACTGCCGCATGACTTCTGCAGAGTTGGGAACGTAAATATCGGGTGCCAGGAAGTCGATGGCGGGAGCCGCGGCCCGCCACACCGGGATCATACGGGCGGTCGGTCCCCCGCTGGGGTACTGGCCGGGCAGGTCCTGCCCGCGTTGGGGTCCAAGCCAAGCGTTCGCGTATGCAGGGAGTGGCAGGATCTCTTTTCCGGCAGCCGCCAAGCCTCCCACAAAGGATGCGAATCCCCAGGCCATGAATGTCTCCTCAGCAACGGGGTCGTCATCGCCGAAATGGTCTGCCCAGCTCATGCTAGGGTCTGGATTTGCGCCGAGGACCTGCACAAATTGCGGGTCAAATGATTCCGGTGCATCGGAAACCGCAGCAATGAGTTCCTCGGGGAGCGGTGCATTCCAGGCGGACTCGGCCAGCGCGTTGCGGTCCCTTCCTGCTCCCAACAGACCCACTTCGTTTTCAACCTGGACCATGATGACTGTATGGTCCGGATCGATCATCGCCACATGCTTCATGAAGGCCGTGTAAGCAGTCCGGTCCGCTTCAAACAGGTTGCGCGAGAAGACGGACAGACTTGGCCTAGGCATGGATCCGGGATAGGAGAAGGGCGTCTTCAGGGGTTTGACGCCCCTCTCCGCTCGTGGGAAGCGTTCCCGGTCGGCACGCACCCAGCTGGGGGCATAAGTGGAGGAAGCATTCTTGAACGCCCCAAACCAAATCAATACCAGTCGGACGCCGTTGGACCGGGCGTCTTCCACCAACCCGTCCACGATCGAAAAGTCGAGTTGTCCTTCCACCGGTTCGACTTGTTCCCATGACACAGGAGCGATAACGGAGTTAATGCCGGCCGTTGCCAGTTTGTCCCAGATAGGGGACATGTAGTTCCGATCGGATGCGCTTGAATTATGAAGTTCCCCTCCGATGCAGAGAAAAGGCTTCTCGTCAACGATGAGCCGGGTGTGGTTGCCAATTCGCTCCAGGCGCGGGAGGTTCGGTGCATCTACTCCTGGTCGAGGGGTTACTTCTTCCTGTACTGCGGTGTTCGGGTTTGACATGGTGATTGATCCTCGTTGTTTGTTTGTCCGGAAAGCTGCGGGTATATCAGGGTTCCAATGACCTCTGGGGCTTTTTATGTCAGGAGGGAGTGACTGTAAGGCTGAATCCTTGGGAGGAGACGCCGTCGCCAATCTCTATACGGAACTCGCCTGGCTCCACGATGTATCCGGTGTGGGGATCGTTGGTCCAGAATCCGAGATCATCAAAGCCGACTGTTAGTGACACATGTCGTTCTTGTCCGGCAGGTACGAAGATCCGGTTAAAGCCTCGCAACCGTTTGACAGGCTGGGTCACGCTTGCCACGAGGTCCGAGACGTACAACTGGACCACTTCGTCGCCATCTTTAGTCCCGGTGTTGCGAACGGCCGTGGTGAAAGAAAGTCTCGCTCCGTCTCTAAGCTCATCCAGCGTGACCGAAAGTGCCTGATCGGGCGATGCCTCCAGCTCGAACGACGTATAGCTGAGCCCAGTCCCAAAGCCGAATTGTGGCCCTAGCTTCAAGTCCAGGTACTTCGACTTGTAGTAGTCATCGGTGTTGTTAGGCCCGGTCAGCCCGACGTCGGGCCGCTTGTCAGCAAGACTTCCTCCCGACCGGGCCGGCCGCCCTGTTGACTCGTGGTTGTAATAGATGGGAATTTGACCCACGGAACGGGGAAAGGACATCGGGAGCTTTCCACCGGGATTAACAGCACCGGTGAGAACATCGGAAATCGCGGCCCCGGCCTCGGTGCCCAGGTGCCATGCCACGAGCAGGGAAGGACAGTCATCGATCCAGTCACTGACCACGAGCGGGCGTCCCGTCATTAAGACCACGGCGAAGGGGGTGCCTGTCTGCGCGACAGCCCTGATCAACTCGGTCTGATCGCCGGGGAGGTCCAATGAACTGCGTGAGCTGGCCTCGCCAGAGATCGAACTGGGTTCACCTACAGCGATTATGACCACGTCTGCCTCAACAGCGGCCTTTGCTGCTTCTGCCTGCAAGGCAGGGTCGGAGTCGAAGAATCTTGCACCCGGGAGTGTCGTGATCTCGGAGTCGGGTAGTGCCGTCTCCAGGGATTCGAATATGGAGGTCGTGGTTGGGGAAGCGAAGAATTGCACCCATGCGCCGAGGTGGTCCTTGCTTTCGGAGTAGGGACCCACTACTAGCACGCGTTGTCCCTGTGCAGCCAAAGGGAGGACGGGCCCGTCGTTCTTCAGTAGAACCGTGCAGCGTGCGGCTGTGGTTCTCGCTGCCGACAGCGAGGCTTCGGTAGGGCCGGTCGCGGCCGTCTGTTCGTCGACGTAAGGGTTCTCGAAAAGGCCAAGAGCCTGCTTGAGGCGAAGCACGCGAAGTACGGCATCGTCCAGGCGTGCGCTGTCCAGCTCGCCTTCTTGGATGATTGGCTCACCGTCTACCAGCAGAGAGCCACCCATCTCCACGTCCAGCCCGGCCGAAAGAGCCAGTCGTCCCGCGTCCGCCGGCGAGGTTGCGACACCATGCTCTATGAGTTCGCCTACGCCACCTGCGTCCGCGACCACAATGCCGGCATGTCCCCACTCCGTCTTCAAGACGTCGGTGAGCATCTGCCGGTTGGCGTGCATGGGAACGCCCGACACCGCGTTGAAGCTCGCCATGATACTGGCGACTCCCGCCTCAACCGCAACTCTGAACGGTTCCAGATACACGTTGCGAAGCCGCTGAACGGAGATGTCCGTGGTGTTGTAGTCCCGTCCTCCTTCGGCCGCGCTGTAGCCAACGAAGTGTTTGGCGCAGGCGGCAATGGAGCTTCCCGAGGAGAGGTCGTCGCCTTGGTAGCCCCGGATTTTGACTTCCCCAAGGATGGCGTTGAGATAGGGATCCTCGCCAAAGCCTTCGACCACGCGTCCCCATCGCGGGTCACGGGAGACGTCGATCATCGGTGAAAAAGTCCAGTTGACTCCGGTGGACCGGGCCTCCGCGGCAGAAAAGCGTGAGTCGGCGGCTGCAACCTCTGGGTCGAAGCTGGCGGCTTGTGCCAGGGGCGTGGGAAAAATAGTGAATTGGCCATGAACGACGTCCAAGCCGATAAGAAGTGGAATGCCATGCGGGCTCTCCTCTATGGCCTGCCGTTGGAGGGCGTTCGTTGCCTCCGCTGTGGCGGGCCAGAAGAGAGCCCCGGCACCCGTCCGTGCGAGGTTTCCGGCATCGGCTGGATCGGGCCTCCAAACGATTTGAAGCTGGGCCAGCTTCTCGGCATACGTCATCGAGGCGAGGATTTGCTCTGGCTGCAATTGTGGTTCCAAGTTTCCGGTCCTTCCAGCAAACGCTGTTTGTCGCAAGTGGGCCTACACCTCATCAACGAGAATGCGAGATGCCCTATAGGGGTCGGTGGTCCATGGGTGTGGTTGAGACGATGATCGGGATCATGCCCCGGCTGGTTCCATCCGCCCTTGGGATCGAGTCTTATCCCGGATGAGATCCAGGGTGTGCATGATGGCGAGGGTGTCATTCAGCGGCATCACAGAACTCTGCGACTGGCCGGTCCTCAAGAGCGTTTGGAACTCGAGAATCTCGTATCTAAGCCCGCTCCCTTCGATTGGCGCGGGCATGGTACGGGGCTCCAGCACGCCGGGACCGGAGCGGTTGTAGCGCAAAACGGTTATGCGGTCGGGACAGTGGTGCGGGGCCGGCAGTTGAATGAATCCCTCGGTTCCCAGGACGCGTGCATCATTCGGAAGGGGCGTCCGAATGGAAGACTTGACGATCCCCGTGCCTCCCGTGGGGTAGGACAGGAGCGCTGCCGTGTCCAGGTCTACGCCACTGGAACTGTAGTGGCCAACGGCTGCAACGGACGGTTCGTTGCCGAGCAGCCAGTGCGTGAGCTGAACAGGATAGACGCCCAGTTCAAGAAGGCTTCCTCCGCCTAGCGCAGGGTCATGCAACCTTGGCCGGCCCTGCGGGCCCGAGTCCGGAATTGGAAATCCAAAGGAGGCTTCCACCGATCGCACTTCGCCGATGGCTCCGTCATCGACCAAGCGCCGAAGCTCCACGTAGGCCGGCAGAAAGCGCGTCCACATGGCCTCCATCAGGGCCGTTCCGGTTCGCTGGGCGGTCCGGGCCAAGTCCAGAGCCTCGGCGTGGTTGAGAGTGAAGGGTTTCTCGACCAGGACGTGTTTGCCGGACTCCATGAACAACGTGGCGTGGGCATGGTGAAGCCCGGCCGGCGTGGACAGGTAGACGGCGTCGATGGCGTCGTCTTCCGCTAGTTCCTGAAACGACCCATGATGCTGTGGGACGTCGAACTCGGAGCAAAACCTAGCCGAAGAGAGCTGATTTCTGGATGCTGCGGCTGCGAGTGACGCGCCGGGCACTTCCTTCAACGCGTGCGCAAACTCCCGGGCGATTGCTCCCGTGCCGGCGAGCCCCCATCTGATGTCTGCTTTATCCATCTTCATCAACTGATCCCGGAACCGTAGACGTACAGCGGCTCCGCGGTGTCTGATGCGACGTCGGGCCGGCTTGCCCGGACGGCGTCCATCGACCGCGGCAGTTCAAAGGGCAGGCTTCCGCGGTGTGCGATCCTTCCCGTGAGGCCATCGAACAACGCCGCGTCGGATGCCCCGAAGTTGGCTACTAGGGCGGTAACAGCGTCGTCGAACGGCGTCAGAATGGCTGGCCGATCCAAGTACACGTCCAATACCACCGGGACTGTGGCAGCAAGGGAAGTAATGTGCTCGATGACCGCAGCAGGGAAGTCGAGGGATCCCTGGTGTGTCATGGCTTCGAGGAAGTAGGTATTCCGGGGTTCAAAGGGTGCCTTGAGGCGAACCACCGCGACGTCTGCCTGCGCCGGGTCGCTCACGACTGTTCCGTATCGGGCGGCGACCGCTGGATCAACTCCTTCAATGTAAAGGTGCAGGCCTGCTGCAAGGGGAAGAATGGCTTCGTTTTTGAGAACCGTCATAGCTTCCGCCTGGGCACGATGGCCCTTTTCCTGGAACTCGGCGGCGCCCACGACGCGCTCAGCTTCGTCCTCGTCCACGAACGGGTTATCGAACAGTCCGAGTTGGAATTTGACCAGGAGTACGCGCCGGACGGATTCATCGAGCCGCTCCTCAGTGATGGTGCCCTGTTTGAGGAGCTCGAGTAGAAGGTCCGTCCGCATTTCACCTCCCATTTGATCGGCACCGGCGCGAAGCAGTGCATCGAGCCGTTCCGCGGGGGAGAGGTGCTCCACGCCCCATGCCTTGGCCGGGAAGGGGAGTCCGAACACCTCAAGGTCGGTGATGAGGCCCCAGTCGGTGAGGACCACTCCGTCGAATCCGAGTTCCTCACGCAGCAGGCCCGTGATAATACGGTGGTTGAAGCCGAACGCGACTTCCTCGACGGGTTGTCCATCCAGCTCCAGTCCCGCGGGCAAACTGTAGTACGGCATGATCGCGCTTGTTCCTGCATCGATGGCAGCACGGAACGGGGCGAGGTGTTCCTGGAACTGGTCTCCCGGGTAGACCTGTTCTCGGCCATATGGGAAATGCGGATCCTCGCCGTCCTTCTGGGCTCCGCCTCCGGGAAAGTGCTTCGTTGTGCAGGCAATGCTGTCCGCACCTACTTTCTGACCCTGAAGGCCCCGGAGGTAAGACGCGACCATGGCACAGACGGCACCGGCGTCCTGCCCGAACGTTTGGGCTTGACGGGCCCATCGCGGTTCGGTTGCAAGATCAACTTGCGGGTGCAGGGCAGCCCTGATCCCGACGGCCAGATACTCACGACGCACAATGTCACCGAATTCCTGAACGAGTAGTTCAGGGTCACCGATGGCGGCCAAGCCGAGTGGTTCGGGCCATTGGGACATGGAGCCCGGGGCCAGCGCCATCCCGACGTTGTCGGCGAACCCATGACGAGGGTCGCTGGAGAAGGTGATGGGGATGCCATGAGGCGTGCTGGCGGCTAATTCCTGGAGCGCATTCTGCCATCTGGCCGCCTCGCGCGGTGATGGCAGGGTGTGGGCATTGAAGTGATTCACCAGCTTCCCGGAGATAACGTCTCGAGGTGTCTCCGGTCCAAAGGGTCCTGGTGTATCGAGATCGCCCGGTTTGCCGGCCGGCAGCACTGTGTGGAAGAGCAGTCCGGCCTTTTCTTCGGCTGAGAGTCGGGGTAGGAGATCCGCGACCCGCTCCTCCGGGGTCAAGCGAGGGTCCTCGTAGGGATCCATCACGCCATTGCCATTGAGGTCCCGGTAGGCGACGCCTTCCAGGGTGGTCACTGTTTCTCGCGACATGAGCTCTCCTTTGACACTTCTTCCGGTCACCGTCGAAAGGATATACTACGGTTCGGAGATTGCTCTCCGCTATGGAAGGAAAACTAATGCCGATTGACCGTTATTCCGGCATGGCGGCCGTTCTTGATGCCATCCGCAGCGAGGCAGGGATAACCCAGCCCGCCTTGGCTGACCGCTCCGGACTAGGGCGCAGCGTGGTCGCAGAACGGGTGGCCGAGTTGGAATCCGTCGGGCTCGTGAATCCTGCGGGCCTCGGTCCTTCTACCGGCGGACGAGCACCGAAGCGACTGAAATTAAATGCTGCCGCCGGATACGTCGTTGCCGTGGATGTCGCCTCCAACGAACTCGTCGTTGCGGCGGCCGATCTGTCGGGAACAATCCGCTCCACCCGACAGGTCCAGATCGATGTCACGGACGGACCCGTGGCGGTGCTCAATCAGGCTACGGAGCTGGTGGAAGAGGTCAGTACTGCGCCAGGGATTAGTGGCCCCCTGCTTGCGATGGGTGCCGGTCTGCCGGGCCCCGTAGCCTTTGACACCGGCGTACCGGCGGCCGTGCCAGTGATGGCGGGGTGGGATGGCTATCCTGTGCGGCAGCATTTGGCCTCGCGCTGGGGGGCGCCGGTATGGGTTGACAACCGCGTGAACCTCCTGGCGCTCGGCGAGATCTGGGCCAATCCCGCAGCGGCGGCGGCAAAGCAAATGCTGTATATCGGGGCGGGGGCCAGCATCGCTGCTGCACTGGTGGTGGACGGCAGACTCTACCGGGGAGCACATGGGCTGGCAGGGGCCATTGGACACGTGGCCGTGGCGGAGGCAGGCATCGCCATCTGCCGTTGCGGCAAGATCGGATGCCTCGAAGCGCTTGCCAGCGGCTCCGCGATGAGCCGGCAGGGCCAGACGTTGGCCGAGAGCGGTCAGAGCCCTGTGCTGGCCGAAATTCTAAGCCGAACAGGCAAGATCCGCCCGCTGGACATCACGCTTGCGGCCGAAGGCGGGGACGATGCTGCCCGCGAACTTTTACGTCGGACGGCCTCCTCTTTGGGCGGGAGTTTGGCCACACTGGTCAGCTTCTTTGCCCCCGAACTCATGATCATCGGAGGAGGTCTCGCACGCGCGGGCTCCTACGTCCTGGAACCAATCCGGCGGGCCGTGCATGAGCGGTTATTGCCGGTATCCGCGGCTGATCTCCTGATTGAGTTGTCGGCGGTCAATGAGGAAGCGGGCGGCGTGGCGGGCGGCGTGCAGCTTGCACTAGGTCAACTCTTTTCGCGCGAGCACCTGCCAGCATTGCTTGAATCGCGCCACGGCTCGTCGGACGCGCTCGTCGAGGCGCATCTGGCCTAGCCGTCCTCCCAGCTACGGCCCTGGACGCCGAGTCGCCCAGGGCCGTTTTGTTTGCCTCCGACTTGTCATTTCCGAATCCCGGTGTTGACTTCTTCCGGACACCGGTAGAAGATAAGCGGGAGCAAAGTGGCTTGGGCCACACCAGGAACCTGCCGTTCCGGCCGATCATCGGCGCCGGATGAGCCATTTCGATTGGATGTAAGTGGCATGACCAGAAGTTTCCCCAGAGCAGTGGATGTGGCCATCATCGGCAGTGGACCCTGCGGAGCTGCCTACGCCCGGATTCTGAGCGAACAAGCCCCCGACGCTACCGTTGCGTGCTTCGAAGCCGGCCCGCTGCTCGCCGATCCTCCCGGAATTCACGTAAAGAACATTGCCGACATCCACGAGAGGGCCACGGCTCAACGCCGATCGGAGGGGCTACCCTCACTCGTCGCGGCAGCGAGTGGAAGCTCCACATCAACTGCGGCCGGAACCGGATCACGTATGGTCCGCCCCGGCACTTTCCTTCTCCCCAAGGGCTACAAACAGCCGGGCGAAGACGGCATGCCCGGTGCAGCGATGTCGTCAAACGTCGGCGGCATGGGCGCACACTGGACCGGCGCCTGCCCCCGACCAGGCGGGAGCGAACGCATTCCCTTCCTCCAGAATCTGGACGGACTGCTGGAGGAAGCGGAGCGCTTACTGCATGTTGCCGACAACGCATTTGATGACGCACCGTACTCGAAGGACGTGCGGCAGCGGCTTGGCAATGCCTTGGATGCTGGCAGGGCCGAGGACCGTCGGGTCCGTCCCATGCCGCTGGCCGTGATGCGGCATGACGACGGCCGCATCACGTGGTCCGGTGCCGACATTGTTTTCGGGGAGGAAACCCGGAACAACCCGAACTTCAGTCTCTTTCCCGAAGCCCTTGTGACCCGGGCGCTGGTGGAAGACGGCCATGTCCGTGGCGTGCTGGTGCGTGATCTGCAAGACGGCACCGAGCATGAGATCCGAGCTGCAAAGGTCGTTGTGGCCGCCGATGCGCTGCGAACCCCTCAGCTGCTGTGGGCCTCCGGTGTTCGGCCCAAAGCCTTAGGGCGTTACCTAAACGATCAGCCGCAGACAGTCTTCGCCGTCCGGTTGAATGAAGTAGCCGTATTGCCGGAAGAACCGCGCCCCGCAGGGGACCGGCCGACGATCCTGCAGCACAGCGGGGTGAGTTGGGTGCCGTTCACCGATCAGGAGCCATTTCACGGCCAGGTCATGCAGCTGGATGCATCTCCTGTTCCGCTGGCCGATGCCGATGTCCCCGCACCTGGAAGCATTGTGGGCCTGGGTTGGTTCTGCGGAAAAGACTTGCAGGAGGCCGACCGGGTCGAATTCGATGCCGACGAGCAGGACGCCTATGGAATGCCTGCCATGCGGATCCACTACCGACTCACCGAACGGGACCATGCCTCCATCGAGGCGTCACGCCAGGCAATCCGCCGGGCCGCTAAGGCACTCGGAGAACCTCTAAACCAGGAACCGCTCACCTTCCCGCCAGGCGCTTCCCTCCATTACCAAGGAACAACTCGCATGGGCCAGTCCGCCGACGGTACGTCGGTCTGCGGGCCAACCGGTGAGGTCTGGGGAGTGAGCGGCCTCTACGTGGCCGGCAACGGTGTCATCCCGACCTCGATCGCGTGCAACCCGACACTTCTCTCCGTCGCACTCGCGGTAGCCGGTGCCAACTCAATCGCCAACCAATTTAACGCAGACAGGAACTGACAACATGCTTGAAAGGGAAACCATCCAGGGGCGGGGGTTCCGGAATGTGACCGAAGGCGGCCGCATCATCGGCTTCCAGTTCCAGCTCCGCAACCCAAATTACAGGGGAACCTCGGCCAGCCTGCTGGACGGAGTTGAAGTAACAATTGACGGGGAGAAGATCCCGGATCACGTCCCCACATGGACCCTCCAGGGGCGAAACTTCACACTTGATGAACTACGCAACTCAACGGACGTGCGTTGGCAGCTGGACGAGACGGCTACCATCACAGTCCCTAAACCGGGCGGACTCAATCCGGGAGTCCACGACTTGGAGGTTACCGTCTTCCTGCGGCGCCCCTACTTCCCGCCGCACGTTGCCCGGTCCCCGTTCAAGTCGACTGCCAAGCCCGTCATCGTGCCGCCGGCGCCGCAGGGCAGCCTGCGCTATGGGGTGTCGACCTACAGCTACTCGGGTGACATCTATACCTCCATGGACCTGGAGGACGTTTTTGCCGATATTGCAGACATGGGAGCCACCGGTATCGAAATTCTCGGGGAAGCCAATGTACCGGGCTATCCCTCACCGTCCACAGCCTGGATTGACAACTGGCACGGGCTCCTGGCCAAGTACGGGCTGACCCCGACCAACTACGGCGCCTGGGTTGACACCGACATGTGGCACAACCGCAACCTGAGCGCATCCGAGGGTGCGGCCCAGATCCAGCTGGACCTAAAGATGGCAAAGCAGCTTGGTTTTACCTCGATTCGACCCAAGTTCGGTGTGACATCCCTCCAATTGGACCCACACCCGATCTGGTCCGAAGCTGTTGAACGGTCCCTGGACTTGGCTCAGGAGCTGGACGTTGTCATCTCACCTGAGATCCATGCTCCTACGCCGATCAAGCACCCTGTCACACAGGGGTACCTGGACTTCATCGGGAAGTCGGGAACCCAGCATTTCAAGCTGCTGATGGACACCGGGATTTTCCAGACCGCTGGCGTAGATGACGGCCATGAGGGATTCGAGGAGGGCAAGAAAAGGCCGGCCCACTTGGAGCCGCTCGCCGTTCCGATGTCGGACCTGATCGAGGTGCTTCCCCACGTGCACTTCATCCAGACAAAGTTCTTTGAGATTGACGACGATCTTCGGGACCTGCACATTCCGTGGGCAGAGATTGTTTCCACTCTTGTGGAATCCGGCTGGAGCGGCTGGCTCTCCAGCGAATACGAGGGCCGGCGTGAACCCTACAGGGGCCGCGACCAGGTCCGACGACAGCACGCTTTGATGCGACAGCTACAAACGGCCAAGGCCAACGACGCCCTCACCAGTGGTTTGACACGATAAACAAACCATCTGTCGCATAGAGCCGCCTCGGTCGCGAGGTGGCTGGGCGCCACTCAATGGACGGCGCTTCAATCCCATTCCCAACAGGAGAAACATGCGTAAGTACCTTATCGCGGCGGCAACCGCCGCAGCCTTGCTCACCACCGCGACCGGATGTGCCGGCGGAAGTTCGTCAGCCAGCTCCCAGCCAACAACCCTGTCGCTGTCCCAGATCGCGGCGCCGGACAGCTTCGCACCCGGCAACTTCGGCACCGGGCCCAACTCCCAGTATCTGCAACCCGTCTATGACTCGCTGCTGCGCAACGACGAAAACGGAGAACCGACCCCGAACGTGGCTACCGACTGGAGCTACGACGCCACCCAGACCACGCTAAGCATGACCCTCCGCGACGGTATTACTTTCACCGACGGCACGAAGCTCGACGCAGCGGCCGTCAAGACCGGCCTGGAGGCCGCCAAGAAGGGCACCGGTGAGGCCGGAGGGCAGCTGAGGGACCTCAAGAGCGTTGATGTGGTTGATCCGACCCATGTGAAGCTCGTCCTTACCGCTCCTGATCCTTCCCTTCTCCCTAACCTGGGCGGAAACGCCGGTATGCTGGCCAGCCCGGCCGCTGTCGGCAAGGAATCCCTGAAGACCGAACCTGTCGGCTCCGGCCCCTACGTGCTGGACAAAGCCCAGACCCAGGCCGGCAACAAGTACGTCTACACCCGCAACACCTCGTACTGGGGCGACAAGAAGTCGTACCCTTACGACACCATCAACATCACAGTCTTCAATGACAACAACGCTATGGAGAATGCTTTGCGGTCGGGGCAGATCGATTCTGCTGTCGTTCCATCCAAGGATGTTGCAAGCCTCAAGTCCGCTGGACTCAATGTTGTCTCCCTCCCGGCCTACACGACTTCCGGTTTGTTCCTTTTCGATCGTGAAGGAAAGCTGGCGCCGGCCTTGGCTGACGTCCGCGTCCGGCAGGCCATCAATTACGCCTTCGACCGCGACGCAATCGTGAAGCAGGCCTATGGGGGTGCCGGGACTAGCACAGCGCAGCTCTTCAGCACGGACAGTTCCGCATACGACGAAGCCCTCAACGGTAAGTACACATACGACGTCGCGAAGGCCAAGCAGCTGCTCGCTGAAGCGGGATACCCCAACGGCTTCGAGCTGAAGATGCCGGATGTTTCCCCCATCTACCCGGCGCAGCAGGCCGCGACGACTGAAGCCCTCAAAGCCATCGGAATCACGCCCGTCTACGAACCCGTGAACGGACAGACCTTCATCTCAGACCTGCTGGGCGGAAAGTACCCGGCAGCAATCTTCGGCCTCGACAGCCACCGCTCCTGGGACATCGCCCAGCTGGCTCTCGCGCCCGAGGCACTGTGGAACACCCTGCATGTCTCAGATCCGAAGGTGGTTTCGCTGATCGGCCAGGCCCAGAAGGAAACCGGAGACCAGCAGGTGCAGACGTTCAAGAAGCTGAACGAGTACGTGGTGGATCAGGCATGGTTCGCCCCTTGGATCCAGCCCAACAACGACTTTGCCATCAGCAAGAAGGTAACCGTCAAGCCACAGAAGTTCTCCACTGCCCTGCCGATCTGGAACTTCGCTCCGGCGAGCTGAGTAACGGGTGCCGGGCCTTCACATTGGGCCCGGCACTACCCTCGGACCACCATGATGACATCGGAGTCAACAAAATGCTGTTATTCATCCTGCGCAGGCTGGCCGCCGGCGTTGCCCTGCTGTTCGTGATCGCTACGGCCACGTTCTTCCTGCTGAACCTCACCGGGCAGGACCCCGTGCGGCAGATTCTCGGTCAGGCTGCCAGCGCAGCCCAGGCCGAGGCCAAACGCCACGAGCTGGGGTTGGATCGGCCGGTCATTGTCCGCTATGGCGAATGGATCTCAAGCGCCGCCACGGGAGACCTGGGCAGCTCATGGTTCAACAACCAGCCGGTCACCGCACTGCTCGCCCAAGCCCTGCCAATGACCTTGTCACTGGTTCTTGGTGCCATACTTCTCACAAGCATTTTCGGGGCGCTCCTGGGTGTACTCGCTGCCGTTCGTGGCGGGGTCATCGACCGCCTCCTGCAGGTTGTGTCGACCCTGGTTCAAGCCATTCCAAGCTTCCTGCTGTCCCTTGTGCTCGTACTGGTCCTTGCCGTGCAGCTCGGGGTTCTGCCCGCCACAGGCTATATCCCGTTCGCGAATTCACCTACTGAGTGGTTGTCGTCGATTGTGCTTCCGGTCGTTGCTCTTGCCATGGGGGCAATCGCGTCGGTGGCCATGCAGATCCGCGGGTCCATGACGGACGTTCTTCAGTACGACTATGTCCGCACGCTGCGCGCCCGCGGTTTGCCGGCCCGAAGCGTCCTGTACCGTCACGCTCTGCGTAATGCCTCCCCACCGGCGGTGACCACTTTGTCACTCATGTTTATTGTCATGATCTCGGGAGCCGTCGTTGTGGAAAAAGTCTTCAATATCCCGGGAGTCGGCACCCAGGCCAGCCTGGCTGCGGGACAGGGCGACCTGCCGGTTGTCCTCGGCGTTGTCCTTCTGACCGTGACCATGGTCGTCATCGTCAACCTCGTGCTGGACCTTGTGCAAGGCTGGCTCAACCCAAAGGTGCGTGTTGCATGAGCGAGAACATCATGGCCAGCGGCCCCCAACCGGTATTGACCGAGGAAGCCAACGTCGCCAGGCACGGCCTGTTCCGCCGGCTGCTGCGCGACCCGGTGGCAGTGATCTGCATTGCTGTTCTGGGAGTGCTCACACTTGCCGCGGTGTTCGCCCCGCTGCTGTCCCCTGGGGATCCTATGACCAGCAAGCTCGCGGATACCTTGGCACCGCCATTCACGGCGGCCCACCCGCTCGGCGCCGACGGCGTTGGACGGGACGTCCTCGCGCAGCTCCTCCACGGCGCCCGTACCAGTCTGATCAGCGCCGTTATTGTCATGGCGGTATGCACCGGCATCGGCGTCCCCTTGGGCATTTTGGCCGGCTACTTCCGCGGATGGTTTGATGCCACCAGCAGCTGGGTGAGCAACGCCCTCATGTCCCTGCCGGCCATAGTGATCCTGCTCGTGGTCCTTGCCCGCGTCGGGCGAAGCACTCCTTTGGCTTTGGCAGTGTTTGGTGTCCTGATCGCCCCTGCGGCATTCCAACTGGTCCGCGGCTCGGTGCGGGCGGTTCGCGAGGAGCTCTACATCGATGCCGCCCGCGTCTCCGGCCTGGGGAATACACGAATCATGGGCAGGCACGTGCTGCCGGTCGTTATTGCTCCCAGCATCATCCAAGCATCGCAAGTTGCCGCCGCCGGTATCGGCATCGAGGCCGGGATCGCATTCCTGGGCCTTGGCACTTCAGACCGCGCCAGCTGGGGCCTCATGCTCAGCGATGCTTCGCAAAACATTTTCAACGCTCCCTGGCTGCTCGTCTGGCCTACAGTGACCATCGTCCTGACCATCATGGTCTTCGCGCTCCTAGGCAATTCCTTGCGGGATGCCCTGGGTGGCCGCATCAGCATCCCTCCCCGGCAGCGCCGCATGCGGACCGAACGGGCACGCAGCACGGCGGCAGTTGCCCACACTGAGCCTGACGCCCGGCAGATTCCAGGCGCCCTGCTGGTCGTGGAAGGACTGCGCGTCGCCTATGACAAACAGGACGGGGGGGAGGCCGTCGTCGTGAATGACGTCTCCTTGGCCGTACGGAAGGGTGAGGTGCTTGGGCTGGTGGGGGAGTCGGGGTCAGGTAAATCCCAAACTGCCTTCGCCATACTGGGACTGCTGTCGCCCGGTGCCACGACAACTGCCAGCAGCCTCGCGTTTGACGGCCATCAGCTCGATGCTCTCTCCGACGATGAGCGTAACCGGCTGCGTGGCAGCCGGATCGGCTACATTCCGCAGGAACCGATGAGCAACCTGGACCCGTCCTACAGGATCGGTTTCCAGCTCACCGAACCCATGCGGTATCACCTGCGCATTTCTGCCAGAGAGGCCAAACAAGAGGCCCTTAGACTTCTGGCCCGCGTCGGCATCACCGACCCGGATCGGGTGTTCAACGCCTACCCGCACGAGATCTCCGGAGGCATGGCCCAGCGCGTCTTGATCGCAGGAGCTGTCTCCTGCGACCCCGACCTGCTCATCGCCGACGAGCCCACCACAGCCCTGGACGTCACCGTGCAGGCGGAAGTGCTGGATCTGATCCGTGATCTGCAGGCGGAGCGAGGCATGGCTGTGGTGTTGGTTACCCATAACTTTGGCGTCGTCGCCGACCTCTGTGACACCGTCGCCGTCATGCGCTCGGGCAGGATCGTCGAAGCCGCCTCCGCTGAGGAACTTTTCGCCAGCCCGAAGCACGAATACACGCGGATGTTGCTCGATTCGACGCTGGAAAACGCTCCCGCCCGCCGTCCGTTGACGCCAACTCGAGTTCATCCCGCCGATGTTGACATGGATCAGGAGATCGCATCATGACCGGCACACCAGTTCCCGGCGCCCCCAATCTCTTGGAAGTCGATGACCTTGTGGTCGAATTCGGCCGCAAAGGTTGGAACCGCAAACCGTTTCGGGCCCTGCATGGCATCTCCCTGACTATTGCCCAGGGCGAGACTCTTGGGCTGGTGGGCGAATCCGGTTCCGGCAAGAGCACACTGGGCAGGGCTGTCCTAGGTCTGGCCCCGGTCAGCGGTGGCGACATCCGATTTAATGGAAAATCGATCTCGCACGCCAAGGGAGCCGAACGCCGCACCCTCAGCCGGGACATCCAAGTTGTTTTCCAGGACCCCTACACCTCACTGAACCCGGCGTTGACTGTCAACGACATCCTTACCGAGCCCTTGCTGGTGACCGGGGTCTCACGTCACGACGCCGAACGCAGGGTCCGGGAGCTGCTCGACTACGTTCATCTGCCGGCAGACGCCGTCCAGCGCCTGCCCCGCGAGTTCTCCGGCGGGCAACGCCAGCGGGTAGCGATCGCCCGCGCCCTTTGCCGGGACCCGAAACTCGTCGTATGTGACGAACCTGTCAGTGCACTCGATCTCTCAACTCAAGCCAGGGTGCTGGACCTCTTTGTAGAAATTCAAGAGCGGACCGGCGTCGCGTATCTGTTCGTCACCCACGACCTGGGGGTGGTCCGGCACATTGGTCACCGTGTGGCCGTCATGAAGAACGGCGAAATTGTCGAAACGGGTGACGCTGAGACCATCACCTCAAGCCCCGGGCACCCCTACACCCAGCGACTGCTGCTCGCGGCACCGGTCCCGGATCCGAAGCGCCAGGCGCAGAGGCGGGGCGAGCGCCAGCAATTGCTGCTGGCCCAGGCCGGCGCCGCAAGCCGCGCCTAGTCACCCACTCGCACATGACAAAGACCCAAGGAATTACTCATGCCGTCCCGAAACACCTTCGCCGATTCGACAGCGCAGGAACCCCGATGACGGCTCTGGATGCCCTGTGGCGAAGCTTTTGTTCGCCGCCGGACGAGGCACGTCCGCGTGCCTGGTGGCACTGGATGGACGGCAACGTCGACCCCGAGGGCATTCGTCTGGACCTTGACTGGCTGCACCGCGTCGGTGTCCGTGGAGTGCAAATGTTCGACGGCGGCATGGGCACTCCACTCGTCGTCCCGGCAAAAGTGCACCACGGGTCGCGGGAATGGGGAGAGGCGGTGAAACTCGCTGCCGGACGAGCCAGCGAGCTGCGGATGGAGTTCGCCGTGGCCACCTCGGCCGGCTGGAGCGCCGCCGGCGGCCCATGGGTCGCGTCCGCCGACGCTATGAAGAAAGTCGTCTGGTCCGAAACCAGGGTGGAGGGAGGGCGTTCGATCAACCAGCGGCTCACGCCCCTGCCCGATGTCCCCGGCCCCTACCAGGACTGTCCGCGTTGGGGTGCTGATCCTGACTCTCCGGGCCGTTTCGCCCAAGACTGGGCCGTTGTGGCGCTTCCGGCCGCCGCGATTCCCTCCGCGTACTTCCCTGCCGCTGTGGAAGCGTCCCACCCCGTTGGAGATTGGGGATGCATCGTCGACGGTGGCTTCTCGGGATCGGTATCCCTACCGAGGGACCCGGGCCAACGGTCTTCGGCGTGGATCGAGCAGGTGTTCGACGAGCCGGTAACGGTAGCCGCTGTTACGGTCGGCCTTCCGGGGCCCAAGGGGTTCGGTTCGCCGCCCGCGGCCGCCGCAGTCCTTCTGGCAAGCGACGATGGTGTCACATACCGTACGGTTGCCACAGTGGATGTTCCGGAGAACCCGGCGGCTGCCGCGCTTGCAGTGCGGACCGTATCCTTTCCCCCGGTGTCGGCACGCCGGTTCCGGCTCGAGCTTACGGGCGAGAGCCTTGAAGCAGCCATGCCCCGCCTCGCTGAGGGCGTGCGCATTCCACCGATCATGCGCCCCGTGAGCGAGTTTCTCGTCTCCGAGTTCGCACTCTTCGCCGGCGGCCGCGTACATCAGGGCGAACTCAAAGCCGGCTTCGCAGCGGCACCGGACTACTACGCCCTGGACACCGATGAGGCTGCCACCGGGAAAACGGACATTGATGTGTCCTGCGTCGTCGATGTCACGGCGTTTGTAGATGACCAGGGCGTCCTTGACTGGGAAGCGCCTGCAGGGAACTGGTGCATCCTGAGGTTCGGGGCGTCTTTGACCGGCCAGACCAACGGTCCCGCCCAGCCTGACGCCACCGGGCTCGAAGTCGACAAAATGGACGCGGCCAAAGTCCGCCGTTACCTGGACACATACCTCGGCCTGTTTGACGCCGCTCTGGGGGAGGAGCGGCTGGATGCCCTGCTCAGCGACAGCATAGAGTCCGGACCACAGAATTTCACCGATCGCCTTCGGGAACGCTTCCTTGATCTCAGGGGTTATGACCTGCTGCCCTTACTGCCAGCTCTGGCTGGTTACGTAGTGGGAGATTCATCGCGCAGCGACCGGTTCCTGTGGGACTACCGGCGCACTCTGGCGGACCTGATTTCAAGTGAGTACTACGGGACGCTCAGCCAAGAGGCCCACAAGCGAGGAATGATCTACTACGCCGAGGCACTTGAAGACCACCGTCCCCAACTCGGCGGCGATCTCTCCATGCGAAGCCACGCCGACGTCCCCATGGGGGCGATGTGGGTCTTTGACGCCGGGACTGACGAGCCAAAACCAACGTTTATAGCCGACCTGAAGGGTGCCTCATCTGTTGCCCACATCTACGGCAAATCGTTCACCGGCGCGGAATCCATGACGGCTTTGCACCGCCCGTGGAGTTACACGCCGCGCAGGCTCAAGCACGTAGCCGATCTGGAACTCGCCCTTGGGGTTACGAGGTTCTGTATCCATACCTCCCCGCATCAGCCCACTCAGGTTCCGCCACCCGGCATAGGCCTCGCGTCCGTCATAGGCCAGACCTTCATTCGCACTGAACCCTGGGCTGAACTCGCCCGACCGTGGATCGACTATCTTGCCCGCTGCTCATGGCTGCTGAACCAAGGAACGCCGGCGGTTGATGTGGCAGTGTTCATCGGTGAAGAGGCACCGCTCACGGCGCTCTTTGGGGAAGAACCTGACCATTCCGTGCCGTCCGATTTCGACTTCGATTACGTGGATCTTGAGGCGCTTGAGTGCCAGTTCACAGCCCGTGATAATGCTCTTGTTGCTGGCAGCACCACGTACAAGGTGCTTTACCTGGGCGGCTCAAGTCATCGCATGACCGCCAGGGCGCTGCGCCGTCTGGTTGCTTTGGCAGAATCCGGCGTTCCCATCGTGGGGCGACGCCCGGAAAGTTCCCCGTCATTGGCCGATGACCCGGGCGAGTTCCAAAACCTGCGCGAGCAGCTATGGCGTTCACCGAGCGTTGTGGACACCGAGGATCTTTCCTGGGCCATGACGCACCTGGGGTTCCACTCCGGCTTCGTAGTGGAGGAGGAGGATGTACTGCGCGTTGGTCGCAGAATTGCGTCGCAGGAAATCTACTTTGTGGCCAACCCCCGGCCTGAGCCGCGAACGGTCACCATCCGGTCAACGGCCAAGGAGCCGATGGTCCTGTGGAACCCGGTCACGCTCCGCCGGGAAGCGTTGCAGCGAACCGACGACGGCGGCACAGCCGGTGGTGGGGGCCGCTACAGGCTCGAACTGCCGGCCCTGGGCTCGGTGTTCCTCGTTCCGGGTGGACAGGCGGATGAACTGCTGTGCGAAGCAGCGGACGCCATCCGCCTTGACGGTCGGTGGCACCTTTCACTCCCCGGTACGCTCGAGACCGAACTGCCGGATGGGGTCTGCCCGTGGACCGATCTAGGGCCTGAGAGCCAGGCTTTTGCGGGCGTGGGCACGTACTCGACGACCTTCGAGGCCACTCCCGAAACCATCGAGGGGCGTGCGCTTTGTCTGCACGTCGAAGACGTTGGCGACATAGCCCGTGTACGGATCAACGGAACCGACTGCGGGATCATCTGGACCCACCCATGGCGGCTCGACGTCACCGCCGCGGTCCAGCCCGGCCTCAATACAGTCGAGATCGAGGTCGCCAACGCGTGGATGAATCGGCTGATCGCCGAGGCAAAACAACCCAGCGGCGAAATCTTCGCTCCCGTGGCCGAGGTGTACGAAGCTGACGCACCCATGGCCGTCTCCGGTCTGACGGGCCCGGTGGTCCTTCTCGCCTTTGAATCGACCGGCAGCAACGGATATCAAGGCTCCGCTCGATGAACCGGCCGCTACACCTGTCCCGCACCTCAGCTGCCACGGCAGCCGCATCTAAGGACCCCTAATGACCGACTTACTCCAGCAGCAGGATTCTCAGCGCCCCCTGGGCGTGGCGGTGATCGGCTATGCGTTCATGGGCAAGGCGCACTCGAACGCCTGGCGGAACGTTGCCAGCTACTTCGACGTCCCCGCCTTCGAACGGCGCGTCCTCGTCGGACGCGACCCGGCCGGAGTCGCCGAAGCAGCCGCCAAGTACGGCTGGGCCGAGTCCGCCACGGACTGGCGCGAGGTGATAACCCGGGACGACATTCACATCGTCGATATCTGCGCCCCGGGCTGGATGCACGCCGAAATCGCCATCGCCGCTTTGGAGGCCGGTAAGCACGTCCTGGTCGAAAAACCCATGGCCAACACGCTGGCAGAGGCAGAGGCCATGACCGCGGCAGCGCAGGCCGCCCGGGAGCGAGGGGTGCAGTCCATGATCGGGTTTAACTACCGACGCGTGCCCGCCCTGGCCCTGGCCCGGGAACTGATCACGGAGGGCCGGCTCGGCACCATCCGACATGTGCGTGCCGCGTACCTGCAGGACTGGCTCGCCGACGCAACCGCACCCATGAGCTGGCGCTTGCGTAAGGAGACCGCCGGATCCGGGGCTCTCGGCGATATCGCCTCCCACGCCATCGACCAGATCCAATTCCTCACCGGGCAAACGATTCTCGAGGCCTCCGGCGTGCTCAAGACCTTCGTCACACAGCGCCCCGGCCCGAATGGGCCCGAAGACGTCACGGTCGATGACGCCGCCTGGGCGACGTTCTGGCTCACCGGAGACATGAGAGCCTCGGTCGAGGCATCCCGTGTGGCCACCGGGCAGAAGAACAGCCTCCGAATCGAGGTCTACGGCACCAACGGCGCCCTGACCTTCGACCTCGAAAACCTCAACGAACTCAACTTCCATGACGCCACGGTGCCGGTCCGGGAACAGGGCTTCCGGCGGATCCTCGTCAACGAACCCGAGCACCCGTACATTGACGCGTGGTGGCCGCAAGGCCACGTCATCGGCTGGGAACACACGTTCATCCACCAGATCCGCGACTTCCTCACCGCCCTCACTGCGGGCGAGGCGCCCTCTCCGTCGTTTGAAGAAGGCCTCCAGGTACAGCACATCCTCACCGCCATCGAAAAATCAGCCAAAGGCAAGAGCACGCTTACCCAGGTTGAGCACAGGTCGTTGGCCACAGTTGAAGGAGCCTGACATGTCCCGCCCGTACACCCTGTTCACCGGCCAGTGGGCCGACCTGCCCTTCGAGGAAGTCGCGCGCCTGGCCTCCGGCTGGGGCTACGACGGCCTGGAAATCGCCGTCTCCGGCGACCACCTGGACGCCTGGCGCTGGGACGAACCCGGCTACGTCGAGTCCAAGCTGGCCGTGCTGGAGAAGTACAACCTCAAGGTCTGGGCCATCTCCAA